>VEXF01000039.1 GCA_009391275.1 SAR202 cluster bacterium AD-804-J14_MRT_500m
GCTAAGGACTTAGAGGCACTTACCCCATTTAAATTTCATTGAGTTTCAAAGCGTAAATTCTTGTATTGCTATTGGAATAATGACATGCTGTGAGACTGATCCTCTAAGAATATGAAACACCAGTATTTGATAGGGCATGATAAACAGTCATCATGCATTGTATTCGCATGTGCTTGAGATAACTCGAGCCAAACCCCAAGAAGCTGGGCGATACCGTTTCATAATTGTCGGTCTGACGGCATTTCTTGCGTTTGCGTTTGGGCTCAACTTGTTTGCAGTTGGTCCAATCACACCAATAATGATTGAGCATTTTGATGTCAATAACAGCAGAGCCGGTCTCCTGACAAGCATTGTATTCTTTGTACACATTGTATTAGCCATACCGGCAAGCCTGCTCGTGGGCCGAATGGGGCTTAAATCAATTATCACTTTGGGAGCCATAGTAGCATCCACGACGCTACTGAGCTTTAGCGCTACCAATAGTTTCACCCTTCTCCTACTACTACGTGGGATCTCTGGTGTGGGGTTTTTGTTAGTGTTTCCTGCTGTAGGTCCGTTATTTATGCAATGGGTTCGTCCGAGAGAACTTCCTTTGGCAAATGGGATATTTGTAACCGCTGCCAGCGCAGGAATAACAGTTTCCTCTTTTTTGGTTGCACCGCTGTCAGAAGCTATCGGATGGGAGATAGTCCTGAGCTCGCTTGGTGGTTTGTCGATGATCAGTACCGTTACATGGGTGCTGTTAGGGCGAGCAAACGAATTTATTGTAGACGACCCCATACGCTCGCAGATACGAAACGTTTGGAAGGTGATCTGGTCTCGGAATGCCATATTAATAGCCATTGCTGATGCGGGACCTCTCGCTTTGCTTAGTGTGGCGTTAGGATGGCTACCGGCGTTCTATTACGAAGCGCACGGAATTTCGTTAGTACGGGGTGGTGTACTTATGGGACTTTTGTCGCTATCTGGACTAGTTTCCCTGGTAGCAGCTACCTTCCTAACTACAAAGATTCACAGCCGACGACCATTCCTTGTAATTCCTGGCGCTTTGATCGGATTGGCTGGCCTCTCAGTGGTCTTTTTGGCGGGCTCAGGCGCGATATATTTTGCCGTAATAGTTTTAGGACTCGCTTGTTGGATTTATGTACCGGCGCTTGTGACTATCCCCATGGATCTATACTCCAATAAACCGAGGACAGTTTCGTACATATTTGCGGCCCTTTTAGGTTTTGGAGGAATTGCTAGTTTTGCTGCTCCTCCTATAGTGGGGGCTCTAGCTGATTATACTGGGAGCTATATTCCCGGGTTGGTCATCTTTGCAGTGTTGGCTTCGAGTCTGGGTATCGCTGGGTTAATGTTGCCTGAAAGTGGCCGTTCGAAGTCCGCAATTTGATATGCAGTGATGAAACATGTTGGTCCGAACTATCGCGTCGTCCGATGTCGCTTATGCTTCTTCCAGCGCACAGCAAACCATATAAAGATGGTTATGGGCACCCATACTGGGGAAAAAATAACAATATGTATTGAGAGACTTATGAGATTTTGCCCCAATCTGCTTAATCCACGAATTGCGGATCTTGCTGTCTCCGAAGGGCTCCAGCCAGGTTCTACGAGCGATTTGAGGTTAGTGGCAGGTCGGATGTCTACGATGATCAGGGAATTGGCAGATGTAGATTCTAGGTATTCCATCCGACCTTTAGCTTGTTCGATCTGTACGGTTACGTCTGTAGCAGCAGATCTGACCTTTAATATATCTTCAACGGTCTCAGCACGATCCAAAAGGCGCAAGTATTGCTCTTCTGTCTGTTCCAAGATTCGCAATCTAGAATCTAAGTCCATGTATTCTTCTGTTACGTCTTGAGCGAAGGTGCTCTCTCGAGTAACCCGAACAGCAAGATCCCGAATTTCCGTCATTGATGCGGATGAATATTCTACCGGGATCCGCAGGGACATCCATCCTACTTGATTCGCTTCCTCTCCCGTGAGATGAGAAGAAACTACGATACCGCCAAAGCTTGTCGTGTGGAGTGCGATCTGACTCATCGCGACTGATACTTGAGGAACTAAGATATCCAAGTTAGCGTTGAGAACGGTCATGCGATCTTGACGAGTAGATACACCGGCGTCCGATCTCATGATAGGTTTATTGTCGATAAATCCGGAGTCTACTGGAGACCGAACTTGCAGATCATTGTTGAAGAACGAAGATTCAGGGTCTAGTAATCGGTCCGAATCGTTAACATGATTGTCTGATCCACCGCAACTTGCGACGAACATAATTGCCATCAATGAAAAGACATATATGATCATTGACTTGAATGGCGCAGCAATGTTTTTATCTGGGATGTTTATAAAACGTATTAATTTTTCCAATATTTCAAAAGTTTCCAACGGAAGAATATCATGGGTAGAGGTGCTCCAGAAAATAGTGGGGAACACAGCTTACTATATAGCCAAAGGTGGCTAATCGGCGTAATTGAAATTTGGTAGAATTGCTTGCTGGTAAGGATCTGGTGCCGAGTCGAAAGAGGCAAATCGTTTTATGGTGAGAGATCATGTGTTAATAGAAAGCTAAAGTCTCTGGGTTTAACTCATCTGCCAACGTTTTCTTGAGAGTATCAAGCATGGGGAAGTCCCATTCACTGACGAATGTGATTGCTGTGCCGTCTCCCCCCATGCGAGCGGTTCTTCCTATCCTGTGTATGTATTCTTCGAGGTTCTGGGGCATGTCGTAATTAATCACATGGGTAACTTTCGGAATATCTAACCCGCGCGCAGCTACGTTTGTAGCGACTAAAAGTCGCATAGTTCCAGTTTCAAACGCGCGCATACCTGCGTTTCTTTGGGGTTGCGTCATGCCTCCGTGGATGCCAGCCACAGGTATATTTTGTTGTCGAAGTGAATATACTAATCTTTCTACTCCGATCTGAGTTCGTCGGAACAACAATGCCTTCCCACCATTAATTTGTGCATTTAATAGTTGGACAAGAGCTCTTACCCTGTCGCGCTCCAGGACTTCATAATAAATTTGTCGTACATTGGGAGCAGTTTCGATCTCGCCACCTATGCGTATCCAAATCGGTGATCGCATGTGGCGATATGCTATGCGGCGGATTTGGGATGGAATAGTGGCAGAGAACAGAGAGGTCTGACGGGATTTAGGACTGTGGGACAAAATACGTTCTATGTCAGGAAGGAAACCAATGTCTAGCATTTCGTCGGCCTCATCCAGCACTAATGTACGCAACTTGCCTAAATGTAAAGTTCTTCTATCCAGATGATCAAGAATTCGGCCCGGAGTTCCTACCACGATTTGGGTACCGCTCTGTAGTAGTGAGATCTGCTTAAATATCGGTTGTCCACCATAGCATGCGGTAATATTTAGGTGTCGAAACTGAGCGATACGCTCTAGCTCACGGTGGACTTGCATGGCCAACTCACGGGTAGGAACTAGGACTAGACCTTGCACATTCTGATTTTCAGGGTCTAACTGTTCTATTATTGGAATACCAAACGCGGCCGTTTTGCCTGTTCCTGTCAAAGCTTGGCCCACGACGTCCTGTCCTTCCAGCAATGGAGGTATGCATTGTTCTTGCACTGGCGAAGGGTTCTCGTATCCGATGTGCTGAAGAGCACGTCCTACATCACGGCTTACCGAAATTGATCCGAACTTGGAATCGTAGGACGCTAGCTGATTTTCTGCTTGGATCGGATTTCTGTTCGGTCTTTGACCATTAGGAAATTCAGTACCACGCTCGGGCAGTGGTCGGCTAGGGTTCCCTCGGTGTTTTCGAGATCCTTCTTTTCGCCTGGTTGGTTGCGATTGGGGCAATGGCAGGTCGGATGAGATGATCTTATCCTTTCTTAGATCCATTTCTGGCATGATTCGTAATTAATATGTATTGAATAACTTACTGATGCGACTTTTGGTTAATTGATCTCGCTACAGTTTGATAATACGTTTTACATCCCGAGATTGGGAAGTTGTTACGAGTTCTACGTGAACTCCTTTAACGCTTAGAAGATTCAAAAGAGCACAAAGCAGTGAGCGAATATATGGCGTTCATTTTAACCATGGAGAATATTATGTGAGGCAAGGGGTAACTAAACTTTTAGCCATGAAGGTTTCCAACTGTACTCTGTTTTCGTCGCCCGATTACCTTGTGTTCGTGACTGTGTGGTCTTTGCACTCGAGTCGCTGCCTTCGGTTCTAGGACGAGCTTCGTGTACGACAAGAGTTCGTTTCGGTTGATGGAACACTTTTTGGTTAAGGGCTTTAATTGCATGCTTCGCTTCGGCCCCTGCGGGCATTTCGACAAACGCGAATCCCTTGGATAACCGTGTGTTGCGGTCTCTAATTATCGCTACGGACCCAACTCTGCCATAGGTATTGAAAAGTGATCGTAGTTCGTCTTCGGTAAATTCCGGTTGTAGGTTGCCTACATAGATTCTCAAATTTGCTCCTGTTCATGTCTTATAGGATGCAGCAACTAACTTCGCAAGTAAGAAACTAGTCGATAAACATTAAATGTGGGTGGTTGAATACCTCTCGTGATTTTGAAGAACCTAACAAGATGGGACTCGTTTATAGATTGCAATATGAAGTCTTTTGGCTCTGTTGAATTCGAAACAATCAGTGAACACCACGGGACGAGTTAATAACACGAAAGAGCTTCGTTATAGCGATATTGTGCGAAATATGGTGGCCCCGAACTTCCGACGCACCGCCACTAAAAGTGAAATATTATCAGAATAGTGGCTTAATCCTACCATTTTCTTGGTTAAACCGCAACAAACTATCCGTAGACAATTCCATGGATTGTGTCGATATCCCATTATATGTGTTCACATACTGGCAGTTCGAATAGGAAATATCTGACAATCATTTCGACAAAAGCGAATGCACCTGCTCTGTGAGATAGGTGATCTGGCGCACGGTAATAGTGGCACGACAATTAAAAGCAGTGCAACCGTTGGTTGAATCAGGTCCTACTGGCACTATCTATGGGGGGAGGTAGGTCAGGGCGGAGTCCAGCCCGGGCTCCTGGACTACCTCCAGGGCCTGGATGCAGTGGGACATGGCGTAGTAGTAGGTACAAACGACCAGCATGTCTATGATGGCCGGTATGCCGATCTGGTCTCGCAGGGCGTCGAAGGTGTGGTCGGAGACGCAGTGGTGCCGCAGCAGCTCCTGGACGAACTGGACAACGTTGGAGTCGCTGGGGTCCAGGCCCACGGGGGCGCGGAATTGGAGGATGGCGTCGATCACGTCATCGGGTAGCCCGGCGGCCTTGGCGGAGCGCTGGTTGGCGGTCCAGATGTGGTGGCCCCCGGCCTCCCGGGCGGCGGTGAGTATGGCCAGGTATTTGACTCGCTTGTCCAGCGGGGTATCGACGCGGGCGTAGACGCCGAGCTGCGCCAGCTTTCCCGCGGCCACAGGGTTATTGAGCAGGGCGGCCCAGTTGTGGGCCGTTCCGCCGCGTGGTCCGGCTATCTGGTCCCAGACGTCTTGGCCTTCCGGGTCCAGGTTTTCACGTTCTACGAAGGGTACTCTGGGCATATTCCCTCCCGGCAGTTGGGTGAATGCGAGGCTTGTAAGGTTAGTAAGACGCTCTGAGTATAGAGCGTGCTGAAAAACCCTTTCGACTAAGCGACTTTTTACCTGATCACTTTATCGATCTGGTTGCCATTGCGCTTTATTTTAAGTTGTAAAGGCGAACCGTGTTATCGCGAAGGATTTTGCGTCGATCATCATCTGGAACGCCATCTAGAATTCGGTTTACGACTTGCCTGGAGTAAGGAAAAGTGGACTCTTGATGCGGGTAATCGGAACCCCACAAGAGATTGTCCACACCGATCAGATCACGTTCCCGTATACCCACAGGGTCTTCTTGAAAACTTAGAAAAACATTCCTGTGGAAGAAATCACTAGGTAGCATCCCATCCTTAAATCTCGGCAGCGCAACGCCTCTATGTCTCTGTGTATATGTATAGTCCATGCGCCCTAGAAGCATTGGTGCCCAACACAGATCGTGTTCTGTGCTTATTATCTTCAGTGTTGGATATCTTTCGAAAACCCCGGAAAATATCAGGTTGGCAATGGAAACTCGAACCCAATAGTCAGCCGCGATGTCTTGGGACAACTTCACTTGTATAAAAGGCAGTGGGTGACCAGCCACTCCTCTATTCGTTCCGATATGGAAGCTGAGGGGCATGGCGAGCTCTACGGCAGCCTCCCATAATGGCTCGTAAATTGGAGAATCGTAGGATAGATCTTCGGCAGGATATACTGAAATCATCGCTCCTATTAAGCCTTGGTGGCGACATCGGCGCATTTCCTCAACCGCGCTTGGAACATCGTCTACGTTTATCATAGCTTGGCCAAGCAACTGCCTCGGAAACGCACTGCAAAACTCGATGAGCCAATCATTGTAGGCACTACACATAGCTGATAAGAGATCGCTGTCCGGAATGATGAATAGGCCAAGTCCTGCTGTGGGGTAGATGACTGAAGCTTCGACTCCATCTAGCTCGCTATCTTTGATGAAGGCGGAAGGGATGTAACTCCCTTCTATAACTTCATCCCACAACCCAGCAGCGCTCAAATTCTCTGGATCATCGAACCTGCGACCGGATTGTGAGCCAGTATGGAATGAGAATAGTCGGATGCCATCTACGTACCAGTAGTCAGCTTCGCCTTCACGGACTACATGTGGGCCTCTGTCTTTGTATTTGGGGTCTATTCTTCCCTGCCAAAGATCGGGGGGCTCGACTACGTGTGAATCCGATGAAATTAATTTATATGGATCCATGAACTTGGCACCTCTATATGGCACATTTTCCTGTGGCAACTATCTAATACAGTACGACGGAGTCTACGCTTGCAAAGTACTGAATCAGATTGTCGTGCCGTAAGGTTTTCATGTCAAGGAAAGCTCTCAGAGACGCCATTCTATTCCCCGCTACACGGTTAAATTTTTTACAATGCGCCCGTTTTGAATCACCATGCGTATGTGGTGACTCTCGCTGAAAAACCTAATGTCATCGAGGGGGTTGAAGTCTAGAACTATCAGATCTGCTGACTTTCCAGTCTCAATAGTGCCAATCTGGTCGCTGATTCTCAAAAGCTCGGCGCTTGTCTTAGTTGCAGAGATCAGGCTAGCCATTGGGCCCATTATCTTGGCTTTCAGTTCCAATTCCCAAGCTTTATTAGGAGCTGTCCGACCATAAACGTCCGACCCAGATGCTACGGGGACCCCTTCAGCCATGGCTATACGAATTGCCTCCTCAGCAGCTCCCCCTACCAAGGCTACTTTTTGTCTCATATACTCTGGTGAAGTCCCCTCTCGTGCTCGTTGTAGGTGTCGTTGAAGGACCGTTAGGGTTGGAACCAAATACATTCCATTATCCCGCATTGCTCTGGCTGATTCTTCATCAAGGAAAATGCCGTGTTCGACGCTTAAGATACCTGCTTTTGCACAATTAATGATGGCTTCAGGCATGAAGACATGGGCCATGCAATGTTTGTTAACCACTTTTGCCTCATAGACTGCTGCTGCCAACTCTTCTAAGGTGAATTGGGGCACATCCATTTGAGATGTGGGAGATGAGATGCCCCCTCCTGCCATTAGTTTAAGTTGATCTGCCCCGGTTCGGAGCTGTTCTCGTGCATTCTTTCTGACTTGGTTAACCCCGTCACGTACGCCGGGCGCTGGTGCCAAGACGTGTTCGGATTTAGGGGCTGATCGATTGTTTCGGGCTCTCCAATCTCCGTGCCCTCCCGTTTGAGATATCCACCCGTTGCTGAGGAACATTCTGGGCCCACGAATCCGACCAGATTGACTTGCTAGCTTGAAGCTCCAATCGGTCTGACCGGCATCGCGTACGGTGGTAAATCCCTCTGTGAGGCACTGAGAAATTTGTTCTGCCACGTAAAAAGCGTAGGTTGCTCCTGGATGTTGGTCCGAAGCGGTTGGAAGCCCAGGCACGTCAGGATCGGGCATACCTAAATGAGTATGGCAGTCTACGAGTCCTGGCATAACAACTTTTCCAGCTAAATCGATGAGTTGGGCATTGCGTGGAGTAGTAACAGACGACCCCCCACCCACCTTTAGGATGCGGCCGTCTTCTATGATTACGGTGGCGTTGGAATAAGGGTCTCGGCCTGTGCAATCTATAACGGTAGCATTTTGCAATGCGAGAGTTTTAATCACTGGCTAACTCCTAACGCAGGTCTTAGTTTTCGAGCTAGTAGAGATTATAAATCAAGTTAAAGATGCGTGGAATTAAATCTCCAAAATGGGACAGGTATCTCCAATAAATCGTTTGATCGTTACTGTTCTAATGTCGCTCTGATACAATCTTGAAAAATTAGGGAGGGATAGTGTGGCTTCCAAACAAGAACTAAAACAAAGAGTGAATAACGTCATTGATGAGAAAGCTGAAGAAATTATTCGAATTTCTAAGACTATTCTAGAAAACCCTGAGCCGGGGTACAGAGAAGAGAAGACGGCAAAGTTAGTATCCGAAGTTTTTTCTCAGGCAGGTATCCAGCATCGTACCGGAATAGCCATGACTGGTTTAAAAGGTGAATTTAACGGCGGCAACGCCGGACCAACGGTAGGCGTGATTGGAGAACTGGATTCTTTAGTGGTTTCGGAGCATCCTCATGCCGATGGAGAAACATCCGCAGCGCACGCCTGTGGACACCACTGTCAGATAGGAATGATGTTAGGAGCCGCCTTTGGGCTTATGGATTCAGGGGTAAGACCTCATCTCAGTGGTCGTCTAGCACTCTTCGCAGTGCCCGCAGAAGAGTTCATTGAAATTGAATATCGGGATGATCTACGTCTTTCAGGAAAGGTTGAATTTTTAGGAGGGAAGCCAGAATTTATCCGCTTGGGAGAATTTGACGATGTGGATATGGCGCTGATGTGTCATACGACTAGTATCGGATCAGAGGGTAAATTGTGTATTAGCGATACGAATAACGGTTTGGTCGCTAAACGAATAAAATTTATCGGAAAGGGATCTCATGCGGGAGGAGCGCCGCATTTAGGGGTGAACGCTTTGAACGCAGCGTCTTTAGCGTTGATGGCTATCCATGCTAATCGAGAGACTTTTAAGGATCCTGATACGATTCGTGTTCATCCTATCATTACAAAAGGCGGTGAAGCGGTCAGCGCCGTTCCGGCTGATGTCAGGATGGAGACGTTTGTTCGTGGAGCAAATTTCGATGCTATCCTAGATGCGAGCCGTAAGGTTGATCGGGCACTGAGAGCTGGAGCAATGGCAGTTGGGGCGACAGTAGAGATAACTACAATCCCTAGTTATATGCCACTTAATCAGGATCCCACTATGATGGACATGTTTAAAGGCAATGCCATTGAGTTAGTAGGGGAAGAGGGGATCGGGTATCGGAAGCACAGCACGGGTTCTACTGATATGGGCGATGTTAGTCAGTTGATGCCCGCAATTCATCCATATGTTGGAGGGGCAACTGGTATCGGTCATGGTGCGGACTACGTGGTGCATGATTATGGTTTGGCGGTTGTGACTGCGGCTAAGGCTCTGGCAAACACGGTAGTTGACCTTCTTGGTGAGGGAGGTGAGGGAGCAGCCGACGTGTTATCTAAGGGCAGAAAATTTATGACTAAAAATGACTATTTGAAGAGCCTCCGGTCTTTGGCAAAAGAAGAACGGTTTAACCCTGAGCCCTAAAATCATCAAGGATCTGGCACTAGCCTACAATCCTTTAATTGGAATTGAGAATTCTTGCCAGGAAGAATTGTGTGTCAGGGATTTAACGTTGGTGAAATGATTATATAGGATTCTAGCGAGTGATTTTTATCGTCCGTCCAGTTCGCGCTGAATCAATAATAGCTTCGGTGACTAACACTACATGTGCCTCGTCAATGCCGGATGCGTGAAACGGCTTGATTAATAGCATCTATGTTTTGTCTACATACTGCTGATAATCTAGTGTTGTTGGACTGCCGCATGGCAGGAGCCACTTTTTGGTTTGGATGACGGCCAGTGCTCACAATTCCCCAACCTATAGTCAATGATGTGCCTCTATCCCATTTGCCCTCGCCGAAGAGCTCGACCAGCCAAAGCACCGGTGTGAGTTCCATGATCCATGACAATCGTCCCGTTTATGATGACGTAATCAATTCCGCTAGAGAAACGCTTGGGGTCGCTTTTTATGGTGTTTGCCCTGATTGTAAGGGGATCAAAGACGACTATGTCTGCCTTCATACGGTCATGTAGAAGCCCTCTATCTGGTATGCCAAGTCGTTGTGCTGGGTGACTGGTCATTTTACGGATCGCACTAGCCAGCGATAATTTTCTTTCTTCTCTAACTAATTCAGATAGGATATAAGGGAATGTCCCGTATGCCATGGGTGGAGGATAATCTCCAAGCAAGAGCGCATCACTTCCTACCATGTACAAATCATGCACAATAAAGTCTGCCAGAGTGCCATTGTCTACGATATCTGCGAAATATGAAATCCGGAGTTCCTCATCTAGCAGAAGATCACACAAGGCGTCCACGGGGTGTTGTTTCAGTGTTTCTGCAACATCTGCGACAGAACGTCCTTCGAACTGAATATTGTGAGGCTTCTTGAAGTAAGTTAACCACATTTCGTCCCATCCGCGACCTCTAGGAGTCACCTCCTTGCGTAATTGTTCACGCCCATCGGTAGATCTCATTACTTCCATTAGCTTGTCTGGTCCGCCATCTTGTGCCCATTCCGGGAATGTGATTATGATCCGGGTTCCTCCGTATCGGAACGGAAACATGTCGAAAGTTACGTCAAGGCCCTCGCTCCTGCTTGCTTCTATCAGATCTAACATAGGGCGTGCACCCCCGTTATGTGTGACTCTGTGAAACAGATGGGTGATATGCACAGGTATACCACTTTGTCTCCCGATTTCGATGGCCTCTTTCAGAGGATCCAAGTACCGATCTCCGAGAGCGTTACGTACGTGAGTGTGGTAGATACCGCCAAGGCGCGCTGCTTCCTTTGAGAGGGCAATTAACTCAGCAGTATTAGCAAAGCTGCCCGGCGGGTAGTCCAGCCCGGTTGACATCCCGAAAGAGCCATCCTCCATGCTTTCTCGAAGTATTGACGTCATATTTTCTATTTCAGTGGCAGTCGCTCTTTTGTCATTCCATCCGACACCACCGATCCTAATGGGAGAATTACCGGTGATGTAAGCTATGTTCACAGCTACCTTTCGATCGAACATCGTGAGATATTCGTTGACACTCGACCATCGGAAGGGAAGGTCCGGATCGCCATCTAAGCCTGAATTAAGATGAATAAACCGTTCTAAGTCATCAGGGCGGACGAACGGAGCATAAGAATTTCCATCAATTCCTATCAGTTCGGTAGTGACACCTTGGTGTACTTTAGGTTCGTGACGGGGATCGGATAAAATTACTAACCCGGAGTGGGCGTGCACGTCTATGAATCCAGGGCATACCACTTTGCCTGTGGCATCCAAAGTACATGATGCCTCGATCATGTTTGTGTCGCCGCGGATGACCTTTAATTCATCTCCAATCACACCGATCGAACCACTGAAGCCTGGATTTCCTGTCCCATCAAATATTAAGCCCCCGGTTATCAGCAGATCTAGCATCCGTCACCTCTTTCATATTCACGTTGGTGGTCTTGAGGAATCCACGGTCGGCCGTATTGGGGCCCTGGCATGAAGAACTCCCGCTGGTCTGGGCGTCCAAAACCATCAAAATCAGTACGTACCATTCCGGGGACTTCCATAGAAGCCAGAACTATACTTTTATTGAAAGGGCTTACCATGTTGGAATTCATGTACGAGTCAACAGACATCCACATGCATTCTTCTATCTCTTCGGTTTGCATCGCAATATTAGTATTCAAAGGGGTGAGCCGACACACGAAATAAAAGTCTGATTTTCCATGCCGATAGCCATGCATTTGTCGCATGCAAATCAAGGATTCAAAACGAGTGTTTATACCTGTTTCCTCTAAGACTTCCCGTACGACAGCATCTACTAAATCCTCCCCAGACTTCAACGTGCCCCCTGGAAGTTTATAGTAAGGTAGT
>VEXF01000040.1 GCA_009391275.1 SAR202 cluster bacterium AD-804-J14_MRT_500m
GTGACAACAGGTTGTCTATCTAAGGGTGTATTTCAAGGCGGCCAAGTTCTATCTCGTGTTGGTTGTGCCCGGGTTCTCCTTCGCGGTGTTCGGACTT
This sequence comes from SAR202 cluster bacterium AD-804-J14_MRT_500m, assembly GCA_009391275.1. Next base: position 98 of record VEXF01000040.1, read on the forward strand.
CGTACTTTCTGTCTCTATTGATGATTCTGGATGTGGGCCACTGACGATGATGTGTGGAACGATGTCCTTATTGATCCAATTGATTTCGGTGCCGGGTTTTACGGTGACTTCCGGCGGTCTCACCGATTTGTCTGATATTGAGATATCTATTTTGGCAACTGACGATGAGTAGGATGAAACAATGATTGATCCCTCTAACTCTGGATGAAGATGACTATGGTAATGAATCGTCTGATCCATCGAATGGGGCTTGACTTGGTAGAGAAATGAGTCTCCGGGTTCTAACAAAGGCGATTCGAAGAGATCACCATGCATTTGTTCACCGTGACCGTGGCTACCTCCATTTTCGTAGTCGGATATTGTGTGCATAGTGATCGGGAAACTACCAGTTGCGGTAGCTTCAAACTTCAGGTTCTCCGTTGATCCGGGCGCGATTGTTCGTTCAAGATCATATCCATGCAGATGCAACTTGATGGTTTCATCTGATGTAATTAGCAGACTTACAGTATCATCCTGGTTGACTACAAGAAAACTCGTAGAGTCCGATAATTTACCGTTTTGGATATCCAACCTGATTGATCTGTCTTTGGGATCGTCAGCTTGGCAACCTGCCAAAATAATTGATACAGCTATGATCAAGAGCGACAGCACCCAAAATCGCGGTAGCATAAAATTCTCTCTTTATTAAATTAAGCGATGGAGACGATCTATTACATTGCGCCGATCAGTTTCTGTAAACGGATTTTCTGGATCTTCGGCTTCTGTTTGCAGAAAGAGCTACCAAGGAAATAAGAACAAGAACTGCGCCGGCCAATCCGACGATTTCAAAATTTATTCCGCCACTGCGGACGACAGTTAATGGGATATCGATTGTTGAGGACCCTAGTTGGCTGTTAATGGTCAGAGTGAAAATCCAGTTGCCCGCCATATTGACTGGAATGTCTATTGTGTAATAGTTAGGACCTTCAGTTGATGGTTGTCCTTTGACGGTTTCGAGAGAAGAAAGGTTAGATCCCGGGAGGGTCCCAGTAAGATGTAGTGTGACCCTCGGTACAGGTTCAGTTCCGTCGACTTGCGATACAAAAAATGCCCAATGGAGTTGTCCCACTACCGGAGTAGTAGTCGCTGATAGGAAGTGAGGGCCTGAGTGTCCGGAGAACACTTCTCTGGCACCAGGATGGGCGCCGTTCGCGGATGCTGTATGAATGCCGGCCGACAAATATACCAAAACCAATATGGTGGTTAATGCGATCAGCCAGATTTTACTAGTCTTTGTGCTAGGCATATGAACGTGAATAGCGGATGATGTCGGTATCCGTACTGCCCATATTATGGCGTTCTAATCCTAAAAGCTAGCTTAATAGGAAAGTCTGGGCAATAAAATGTATGAGAGCATCTTTTTTTGAATTATTGATCGATGCTAAGATGGGGCTAGAAATAATGCTTTTGAAAGATTCCATCGGGTCAACGGTCATCTGGGTGGATACACAGATGACAATAGCAGAGTTAGAGTAATGTTCATAGGCAAACCAATACCATTCATTCTGGTGTTAGTTATAGCATCGGCTCTAACTATATTTTTGGGGGCGTGGGCAGTATCCACCGACCTCGAGGTGCAAAATTCCGTTTTCTCGACGGCATTGGGAACATCGGCTGGAGGGGCATCTGACAGTATAAAAGTGAACCCTGAAGGAAAGGACTATCTGGCAGATTCGTTAACTGCAGACGTTGTTGATTTAGAGCAAAAATGGTGGCAGAGCGCAATATTAACTGCCTGTCCCTTGCATTGAATAAAAACTGGATTTGTACGATCTACAGAAAGGTATTGGCAGTTTCTTCTATAAAAGCAACCATTCCAATACTCTTAGGTGTAGGACCACGACTGTAGAGCGATTCCCAAATGCTGCAGTTGTAACGACAGATTGGATTTAGGGGTTCACGACATCGACCGTGTGCGAGAATACCATGTTGTTCCCGTATCCCAGACCATCCCATTTATTTGGGAAATCCATGGGTTGAGTTAGGCCTTCGATGTTCGTGGCTCGGGACATCACAATGTATTGTCCAGGGACTTGCGGGCTCCAATCAAATTCCCATTCGTACCAGGAATAACCGCGTCTCGGATGAAGGCGAGCTTCCTCCCAACTGCCACCACCGTCTGTGCTGACATCAACTTTTACGATTTGTTTCTCACCAGACCAAGCTCGCCCTTTTAATGTAACTCTGCCGGTTGTTACGGTCTCGCCAGGCGCCGGATTAGTGATGATGGATTTCACTTTGATTTGTGTGTGGAATGTATAGAAAGTTGGAGCATCGGGTCCGTTAATTGTCATATAGCGCTGAGTTTGATAAAAACCTTTGAATTCGTGATTCAATATATGTATTCCTGCTAGCCATTTAATTGAACACATACCGTACCAACCTGGCACTAGGAGCCGGAGAGGAAATCCGTGATCGGGTGGTAATGGGACGCCGTTCATCTCATAGGCTAATAAGGTATCAGGGTGCATTGCTTTGGACATTGGTAGGCTGCGTTCATAGGTAACGTCAGGAGGGTCTTCGCCTATTTCGTCAGGGCCATGATCTGAACCTTCGAACAAAGCTTCGACAGCTGAAGGTTTAATGCCAGCCATGTCCAGGACGTCCACCAGGGCGACTCCTGCCCAATCTGCGTTACTCATTATGCCGTGTCCAGTGACACTCTCCATGACTCCTGCTGATCGAACAGGGCTCCCCCAGTTTTCGGGTACGAAGCCGTTACCGCAGCATTCCATGGTAACCTCAAAACGTTTCTTGGGAAGTTCATAGATTTGTTCCATCGAGAGGTTAAGATCGTGTTCTACTTCTCCGTCAACTATTAAGCGATAGGTATCGACATCTATATTTGGCACATCCTTCCAGTGGTTGCGGATGTAGAATATCTCATTCGGTGTGATTCTAGGTTGCAAACCTTGTGGTGGGGTAGAGAAAGTTCTACCGCCCGGGTTGGTAGGGATTAATTGAAGGGTTTCTTGGGTCCGTGTTTGTGGACTTGCCATGTCAACCTCCTTATTGGGCGAATCTATTTATTCTAGGTAGTTTGTCTTTAGGGTAATCGATGGATACACCACGTGAAGCCGGGCAGGAATCCATGTGTTGTTTACTAGTTTATGCGGGGTTCCGGCGGGAGCGAAAAGGGTGTGGCCGGATCTGACGGTTTGTATTTGGTCTTCTGCTATAAGCTGTATAGAACCTTCCAACACGGTAATTGCCTGCTCTGTGTTATGGGTGTGTAGGTGTCCAATATATCCAGGATTTATAATCATCTCTGTAATCGTAAGGGAGATAGCACCATTAGAGGAATCTACGAGAGAGCGTGTTGCACGTCTGTCTCCTAGTTGGATTGTAGGTTGAACGCTGTGATCTATAATAGGCATTCAGAAACTCCTCACCATAAGGGCACTTCTTTTATTGTCTAAAAATACCGACTTTGGTATAGGCGACGTTGAAGCTTTTAACAAGATATGTCTGGCATTGCTAAAGGTTTCGTAGTATGCCACGAAAGCTTTGGATATTTTTGGCGTCGGTCTATTTAATGAGATCAGAATTCACGCAATTTCTGGGCTTAAGGTTATCCAGTGGTGTCATGTAGGGAATATACCATTTGCAAGGGGTGCGTTCTACATAGAATTTTTAATATGTCGAACTTGCCAGATGAAGTGATAGGACTAGACAGATCGCTGAGTCATCTGGTTGGTGCTGATCAACTACTAGGATGTTTGTAGCCTTGTGAATTTAAGTTGGATGGAATAGATTGGATTAGTTACAACTTTTAGCCAACGGAAATCATTGGCGGATGGGAAGTATGCAGATATGGCAAGGCTCAACAAAATCATTGATCTCCTAGAAAATGGAAAACCAGCAATAGGCACCTTTGTAAACAGTGGCAACATGGATGATTTAGCTTTTGTAACCGACGCTGGATACGATTTTGTAATCGTAGAAAACGAGCATCAAGGGTTGGATTTTCCACTATTGAGGCTTTCTCTACAAAGTTTGCTGAGCAGAAAGAAGATCGTAGAACATGGAACTTTGCAGGCAGATCCAACTCCATTAGTTAGAGTGGCTCCGAACAGTCGGGAACAAAACCAGTGGATTTTAAAACAGACACTAGACGCGGGAGCTTACGGTTTGGTCTTGCCAGTAACTGAGTCAGTGGAAGCTGCGCAGGCCGCGGTCGTAGCATGCAGATATCCACAGAAAGAAGGTGACTCCCAGCCTAACCCAAAAGGTGAAAGAGGATGGCATCCTCAGGATATAGCGGTTAGATATTGGGGCGTGGGAGTAGAAGAATATTATGAGAAATCGGACCTATGGCCTTTGGATCCTTCAGGGGAGATGATTTTGATGGCCCTTGTAGAAACGGTTAAAGGCGTTGCTAATATAGGAGATATTTTAGATCAAGTGAAAGGCATCGGCGCTGTATTCGCAGGACCCGGAGATCTATCTATTGATATGGGATTGGGAGGTGATGCATCCGGTCACCCGAAGGTTCAAGAGGCATTATTGAAAGTATTGGACCAATGTAGGAGCCGCGGTATTGCCTGTGCTACCGGCGTTGCAAGTGAGGCTGAATTAGATAAACGAGCTGAACAAGGCTTTAACATTTTTATAGATCTACCTGAGAAATCGACTGCAACGTTACAGCATTTAAAATCAAAATAAATTTTCCATGCAAAGCGCTTCAAAATGTGCGCCTATACGATTCGTTTGCGGAAAATAGCAACCGCACAGAATATGGTTGTGGCCACTAATGTCATTGCAGCCCCAGATGGTATGTCAAAATAGTATGAAAGGTATAGCCCAGATATTGCAGAACAAGCACCTAAAATCGCTCCTACGGCCATGACAGATGGTAGCCTGCGAACCAACAGGTAAGCGGTAGCGGATGGAGTCACCAACATAGCCATTACAAGGACAATACCGACTGCCTGCAAAGCGATAATTACCACTAGCGCCAAAAGTACGAGGAGCAGATAGTCTAGCAGGAGAGTAGGTAGCCCACTTACCCGGGCACCCAAAGGATCGAAACTGGAAAAGACTAACTCTTTATGGAAAATGCTGAGTAGGAACACCACAAAGGCGCATAGGCCCAACGTTAGATAAACATCGAGCCACGATACTCCTAGAACTTGGCCTAGCAATAAATCTTCTAGATTGATTGGTAGATCGTTGGATAGTGATAGGAGCACGAGTCCAACAGCAAATAGTCCCGCAAACATTATGCCGATAGTAGTGTCCTCGCTTATGCCGGTGCGCCGGGTGAGTAATCCAATCAAAATAGCGACTGCTATGCCTGCAGGTGCTGCACCTGCGAACGGACTAACTCCCAAAAGAAAGGCGATTATTAACCCTGGCATGACGGCGTGGGCTAAGGCGTCACCCATGAAGGCAAGACCACGTGTGATGACGTAGGCTCCTATAATGGGCGACATTATCCCTACTAGCACCGATACCATAAGGGCACGTATCATAAATGAATATTGAAAAGGATCTAAAATGGCATCAAACATCTTGGTCAACCTGGGGTTCGTTTGCCTGTGAGAATTGGACTCCATGTGCTCCGTATAGTTCGGCAAGAACTTCAGGAGTGAAAGCGACGTCTGGTGGTCCATAGGCGCAGACGTGTCGATTTATACAAACTACTTCGTCGAATCTTTGGGCTAGTCCGGTTAAGTCATGAGTCGCCATTAGTATGGTCTTGTCTTGATCACGAAGCCTTCGTAGAATCGCGACTAACTCTTCTTGGGATCCCACGTCGACTCCGCTGAACGCTTCGTCTAGGAGCAGGAGCCTGGCTTCTTGTGCCAAGGCTCTCGCCACGAATACCCGTTGTCTTTGGCCGCCCGAAAGTTCTGTGACCAGAGCTGAACGTCTATGCCACATATCAACTTGTCTTAAACAATGTTCTACTACGTTTTTATCATGCCGAGTAGGTCGTCTCAACCAGCCGATAAGTCGTGTTCTCCCGTGCATAACCACATCTGCGGCCGTAACTGGAAAGCGCCAATTTACCAATTCTCGTTGAGGGACGTACGCGAGATTTTGAATAGCACCGTTGATTGGTTCACCATTGATCTGGATAACGCCTTGTGTAACGGGCCATATGCCGGCTACAACATTGAAAAGGGTTGTTTTACCTCCACCATTGGGGCCGACTACGCCTACTAGGTTCCCAGGGGTTATTGAGAACGAAACATCTTTTAAAACTTCTACTCCACCGAGATCTACTGACACCCCGTCCACTTGGAGGGCAGGTGTAGGTTGCATGGGGTGTGAGGTCACTTCAAAGCTCCTGCAATAGCTTTTATGTTGAAATTCATAAGATCTATATAGGTCGTTATGTTACTAGATGATGATCCAAAGGAGCCTAAATATAGTTGAACTATTGGTATGCCTGTTTCCTCAGATATTCGCAGAGGTAGTCGGTCAGTAGTGGAAAACTCGCTGAATATGGCAGAGATATCACGTTTTTCTAATATTTGAACCAAGTCTGATAATTCTTGAGGGGAGGGCCTATCATGCGTAGAGGTAGAATGTGAAATAGATCCTATAATCTGAAAACCGTACCGATTAGCTAGATATGACAGCGAATCATGGGTAGCAACTATGAGACGGCGATCAGGTGGGATTGTAGAAAATTGGGATTTAGCGGACTGGTGAAGATCCTGAATCTCATTTGAATAATTCTGAGCGTTGGACATGAAAATGGAGGCTTTGGAAGGAAAACGTTCTGAAAGTACAGTCGCCATTTCATTGATCACTAAATCTACCAACGTTGGGTCGAGCCAAAAATGTGGGTCTCTCTCCGAAATCTGTTCCGGATAAGGTTCTATGACGTTTCCTAGGATGGATAGGCGAGATGTTTTCGATGCGGAGTTCACTATCAATGTGTCTAGCCATTCATCTTCGAGACCGCGGCCTATTGAGAATACGATGTCAGCGTCTGCGATTCGCGCAATATCGCGCGCGGAGGGAGAAAAACTGTGTGGATCAGAGCCCGATTGAACCAAAGAGAAGATCTGTACGGAGTCGTCCGCGATCTGAGATGCCCAATCTGCAATGATGCCGTTCGTAGCGACCACGGTGATTGGCTGGGTATCGCCATAAGCGTCAATTGACTTATTGCCAGTACAAGAAGTGCCAACTAGGAGGCTAAATAGAATCATCGGGAATATAGATAAATGATACATAGTCTCATTAAATACTAGAGTTTGGTCAAGGTTAATTTATGATATTAATTGCTTATGAGATTTCTTTAACGGAGCAGAGGTGGCATACGAGGAAAAGCTCCATTCTGTGTCCTACAATTTGTCCAGGGATTTCTTCACCTATAGCTCGAAGAACCCGTTCTACTGTAGAATCTCGAAACTCACCTACGGTGCCACACTGGACGCAGACAGTGTGGTGATGATGTTCGGCGCGGGCCAACACGTATTTGGGGCTCCCACTGGGCATTGATAATTTGCATAGCACTCCTGAAATTACCAAGAGCTTGATAGTACGGTATACAGTCGCACGACCAACCGATAGCAGGTCATCGGAAAGCTCCTCGGCTGTAAACCCCGCGTTCATTTTGACGAGATGATCAACTATTGAACGGCGCTGCATCGTAGGTCTATGTCCGAGATCTTCAAGTATGTGAAGTAAATCAGTTGTCTGGTTGTGAAGCATGATATTTGAGATGTAGTATCAACAAAGGGTTGAAGTTTAACAGCGTGTCGGTTATGGGGCCGTGGGTTTATATCAGATGCTCGAATAGGTGTCAATGTAAGTGTACCCCGGGATATACTGCGCCTTATTAAATAGAGTCGAGATGCCCACATCGTTGCAGAACCTATTAGTTGTCATTCCCGGGTGAGGTCTTTTAGATGTCTCTAGACCTCGTTTGTTCAGAATTGATTACCAGATTAAGTATAAATGTCTGATTAGATTACTCGTATGACAAAAATTAAGTGCTGGGTAAGATTTGATTAAAATGACTACTAGACCGAGTATATTTTCGTTTTGGATATGAGGATTTTGAAAACCAAAAAAGATGACGGGGATGAAAACAATCAACGAAAACCCATTTCATTGGTTGTGGAAAGAATTGATGAGATACGCAATTTTCTAGGGAACCATAAACTGTCAGTTTTTCTAGACTATGATGGAACACTGACACCGATAGCCTCGAATCCCTCGGGAGCGCTACTTGGCGACGACATGAAGGCCGTACTTGGTCGGCTATCCAGTCTATGCCCGGTCGCGATAATTAGTGGCCGAGATAAGGATCTTCTGAAAACGTTAGTAGGGTTAGACCAAATTACATATGCGGGCAGTCATGGATTGGAAATAGAGGGGCCTCAAGGGTCTGGGCTTTACCACAATGTTGGTACAGAATTTTCTGGAGAAGTTCAATGCTTGGCAGACCGACTAGCGCATTCACTATTGAATATCCCAGGGGTTCTGGTAGAACGGACTGCCTACACGGTAGCGGTGCATTATAGGCTTACTCCACCTCAATTTATAAGCAAGGTGGAAGATTTACTTCAAAAAGTGCTTGTAGAGTTTTCGGGTTTTAGAAAGACACTAGGCAAGATGGTGTTCGAAATCAGACCTAGAATAGAATGGGACAAAGGTAGGGCATTGATGTGGGTGTTGGATTCTATATCTGCTAATGACGAAACAAGGATACCTATTTATATTGGGGATGATCTAACCGACGAAGACGCATTTCACATAATCCGTGATCGTGGTCTTGGGCTGCTAGTTTCGGACAATCCTAAAAAGACCTATGCCAGCTATATGTTAAAGGACACCTGTGAAGTTCTATGGTTCTTGGAATGGTTGGAATGTGATTTACAAAGGAGGCTGCAATTAAAACGATGAGTGAAATGAAGCAGAAAACAACAAATTGTGAAATTCTGAACATCGGAGATTTTGTGCTCCAGTCAGGGGCGACAATCCGAGATTGTAAATTAGCGTACAAAGTTCATGGATCTCTGAACGAAAACCGTGACAATGCCATCGTCGTGCCTACGTTTTACGGCGGCAATCATAACGACATAGATCCGATGATTGGTGAAGATAAGGCATTGGACCCAAGCACGTATTTTATCGTAGTACCTAATATGTTCGGCAACGGTGTCTCATCATCTCCGAGTAACACATCTGGGCCATACGGTCGTGCACGTTTTCCAAATGTAACTGTCTACGACAACGTTGTGGCGCAGCATTATTTAATGACAGAGATATTGAGGGTACAAAAAATAGTGTTAGTTGCCGGCACGTCGATGGGAGCTTTACAGACCTATCAATGGGCATCGCTTTATCCAAAACTAGTCGATAAGATAGCGCCGGTGTGCGGATCTGCTAGAGTTTCGAATCATAATTTTGTATTTTTGGAAGGCGTCAAGGCTGCGCTCACGGCTGATGATGCTTTTAAAGGTGGCTGGTATGAGAGTCCGCCAAGTAAGGGGTTACGTGCATTTGGAAGGGTTTATGCGGGTTGGGCGTTGTCACAAGCTTTCTATCGCAACGGAATGTATAGGAAGCTTGGATACTCCTCACTAGAAGATTATTTAATTGAGTTTTGGGAAGGTCGACGCATGGATTCAGATGCTAATGATCTGCTAGCAATGCTGTGGACTTGGCAGCATGCTGATATAAGTAGTAATGACAAATACGAAGGTGATTTTGATACGGCGTTGGCAGATATTTCTGCTAAGGCCATTGTGATGCCTTGTCGAACAGATCTATATTTCCCACCAGAAGACAACGAATATGAAGTTTCACGAATGCCCAATGCAGAGATGCGTCCGATTGAATCTGTATGGGGTCATCTAGCGGGTAGCCCAGGAGCCAATGCCGATGATTCGAATTTTATAGATGCATCATTGCGGCAACTGTTACATATGTAGAGGACGGCGCTGTCGATGGTTCGAGATGGAACAGCTGGTTTGTTAAAGACATATATTCCTACGTGGCGATAGCGCGATATATCAGATTACTACCCTATTGACGAACCAATTGACCTTTTTTAACTGATAGGACGTTGTGATTTTGTATGGCACTGTGGGCAAATCTTATTACGTCATCTGCACATATGCTGCAATAGTCGTAAATTGACGTGAGATTAGCCGCAATCTCCTCTCTGCGTTTGATGAGAGATGGACTAGCTTGCTTCAGATCTAATACCTGAGTCAGTTCACGCAAATTTGGTAGCAAAAGATTCTCTAATGCCATACGGAGTAGTGGGAAGTCCTTGTATGAAGGTGTTGTTTTATCGGTTTGCGTAGCTTGCCAAATTCGAACGGTTTCACTTCTAAAAGCAATCCGTTCAGAGTCTCGAATTGCGATACTGCCCTCGATACGACGAAGCAACTTTTCGTCGATAGTAGGCCATTGAGTATCTTCAGAAATATCGGAAACGAATGATTTTGCGTCATTCATATAATATTCAAACTGTGTTTGGGCAGCCTCTTCGAAATTATTGCTAGCTCCTAGTCGGACCTGATGAATCGCCATTTTGCGGTAGGCTTTTATGATGTCATTAAGTAGGTCTGGGAATCGCTCTTTTTGGTCTTGGCTCAGTCCAGCGCGCTCTTCAAGGCCAGTGACTAGATTCTCTAAAGCATCGACGGGAAGCAGGCACTTAGGCGCGAGAGAAATTGAATCTGCTATACGGTTCAATACGTATCTGGGGGAAAGGCCAAACATTCCTTCGCTGGGACTTTCGACTTGGAGGGATTCGACATCCGATTTAGTGTATGGAGGGGGAATAATATTGTCGTACATCTCCAATTTATCAATTAGGGAGAGCCGTGGAAGTCCTGCGACGCGTTTGCCTCCCTCCATGCGTGAAATAATAGATAGAGATGCTATCAATGGAAGCGTGATTGGAGAAATATGAATTTCAGACTTATAGTTATCTGAAAGTAACTTTTGGTAAATTTTGACCTCTTGGGATCTTTGGAGAGTGTAGGGAACTCGAAGCATTATGAGGCGGTCTAAAAGCGCTTCAGCCTCTTTATTTTCAACGAAATTGTCGTATTCTGCTTCATTGCTATGGGCTATGATTGCCTCATCTGCGTAGACGGATCCGAAACTTCCAAGTTTGATGGTTTGTTCTTGAGCTACGCCTAGGACCACAGTTAAAAATTTATCGTCGGATCGAAAGAACTGTATGAATTCCATGATTCCTCGGTTAGCGGCTTCCAGCTCGCCGTCCAATCTAAAACCCTTACCAGCACCCTCCAAACGGTCTTCTGTGAGACTATCAACGTCTATGCTTCCGATAAGCCGTGCTACATCTTGTCCTTGTGGCGATGTCGCTACAAAGGCGCCTATTCCGATCCCTTGTGATTCAGCGAAGGCTATTCGTTTGATTTTAACTTTGCTGATATCATTCTTATAGGTAGTGCTGAGACTATGACGACATCGAGGGCAAAGGTCGCCTTCAATTTCGAATCCGTAGGCGTCTTTGAACTCTTGGCGCCTGTGACGGGGTATGAGATGGAGGGGTTCTTCTTGCATTGGGCAGCCTGAAATCGAGTATACGGCTCCTTCATCAGTGCGAGTGTAGTTTTCAAGTCCTCTCTTGATTATATTGACTATTGTAGATTTCCCACTTCCTGGAGGCCCCATCAGTAGTAGGATACGTCGTCTCTCTTCAGGAATTTGAGCGGCTGCCTGAAAAATCTGCATGAGTCGCACAATTGTATGGTTTGATCCGAAGACTTCGTTTTCAAAAAGTCCGTACTCTTGTGTGCCGTCTGATTTATCTGTTACACCATATGACTGGATCATGTCCCGTACCCTAGCGTGGGAAGTTTGCACGATCTTAGGTGTCTTGATTGCCATTTTCAGGTATTCTCGAAAAGTACCCTCCCACGCTAATGCTTCGGACTCCTGCCGGATCTCTTGAAATAGTTTTGTGATTT
>VEXF01000041.1 GCA_009391275.1 SAR202 cluster bacterium AD-804-J14_MRT_500m
TCTTCCCTATGCTTATGATATCTGTATTCCTTTTCCTTCTAACCGGGGTCGATACACCGAGGTACATAGTAGTATTTGCCACTGTCATCCCTGTTCTCTTGCTAGTTGTTTTATCTGCTATGGTGTTTGTTCGATCTCGACTGTTGCGGTATTTGCCGCGATCTTTCGGGAACGCATATCTCCAATTCCATCGTGGCGCTCTTGGAAGCTTCGGCAATTTGCCGATTTTTATCTTGTTAGGAATATTCGCTTGGTGCGCCGAAGTCGCCCGATTATTTTTTGTTGCGGAAGCAGTAGGATTTTCCATTGGAGTATCATGGGCAATTTTCGCTACGTTAACCAACACACTGCTCTCGCTACTTCCTTTGGGTGGTCTCGGTGTAACCGAGTTCAGTATGGCAGCTTTACTAAGCAGAACCGTAGTTAAAAGCTCAGCAGGATCTGTAGTGATTTTGGATCGAACCATAAGTTACGTAAGCGTTATTCTATTTGGAGGCATCCTTTTTCTAATCAGGACCATTCTCTCTCACCGTAATCCTTGGCAACAATCAATTTCTGCGATTGACAGCAATCTGGCAGATGCAGAATAAAATGTTTGCTCTTGCGATTGCTACGTGAGTATTGGGGATATCCGTACCTTGGAGTGTTCACGGGAGATTATTTGTCAACAGACCGTTTGTGGTCAGCAAGTAACCAATCTAGTCTGAAAACTGGTCATGGTGGGTAAGATTTAAGGAATCGGACGTTTTTCATCCCAAGACGTAGATTCTTCGTATGCGTGACCAATACGGCACAATAAGGCCTCAGAGAGAGGTTGTCCCACCAATTGTAAACTTAAAGGCATGCCATCATTGCTAAAGCCACAAGGCACCGAAAGTGTTGGAGCGCCGTTGTAGTCGAATGGCACTGAGAATTTCTGAAAACCGGTTCCTCGGTTTTCGTCTCTTGGTCCATACATCTGATCCATAGATATAGGATGAGCTGGGCTTATAGTAGATGGGCATGCCAAGGCGTCGATCCCTTGGAAAGCTAACCTAACAAGGCCGTTACATTCATTTCGTTGATTGTTGGCGTCAGCATAATCTGTTCCCATCACAGTTGCCCCCATGTCTAGCCAACCTTGGAAATATGGTCCATATTCATGTCTGCGGGATGGATAGAACTCTCGGTGTGCAGATAGTGCTTCAGCTGAGCAAAGTGTAGCCCAGAATGGGAGATATTGATCTACGTCCGGCATTTTAACATCTACGATACGTGCCCCGAGTTCAGAAAGGACTTGTACGGCATCAAGGATTGATCGTGCGACCTCCGGGTCAACGTCTTGTTGAACGTATTGCACGTCTAAACCTATGCGAAGGTCTTTGATACCCTTATTGATGTCGCCAAGCGCATCCACGGATGGGCCTGGCAAGGTGGTAGGGTCATTAGGATCTAATCCCGCTATGGCTTCTAGCATAATACCGGCATCTGATGAACTTCTCGTCAAAGGTCCCACATGATCAAGTGATTCTGCTAGCGCCAGGACGCCATAACGACTTACCCGTCCCCAAGTAGGTTTTAGCCCTACCGTACCGCACGACGCTGCCGGAAACCGGATTGACCCACCGGTATCACTGCCTAATGATCCATAATTCAAACCCAAAACTGTGGAAACAGCTGAACCACTCGACGACGCCCCTGCCCATCTGTCTATATTCCAAGGATTCAGTGGCACATCAAAATCTGGATTATAGCCACCCATTGCTCCTTCAGTAAGGTTTAATTTACCGATCAAAACACTACCCGCTTCTGCTAGTCGGCTTACTACTGTAGCATTGAAGGTAGGCACAAAGTCGGCCATAACTTTGCAGCCACCCATTGTTCTGACACCAGCGGTAAAGCATAGATCTTTGACCGCTATTGGCACTCCATGGAGAGGACCTTTATAGTTCCCGGTCATAATTTCATGTTCTGCTTTCTTGGCTGATGCCATCGCGTGGTTTGACATTACGGTTGCGTAGCTCTTGTAATGGCAATCCAATTCGCCTATTCGATTAAGGATTGTCTCAGTTATTTCAACAGGTGAGAGTTCTTTCGACCGAATAAGGTTAGACACTTGAGTAATCGTCATGTAATACAACGGTGTGTTGGTCATGGCCAGTCTGTCTCCATTCTCGACGTGGGGCTCTCAGGTTGATGTTCGTCGAGGATCTTATTAAATCTGATTTTACATCTTGGTATCTCGACGTTGCTAGACTGGTGTCGGTTTTTCATATAATGATATTAACAGTAATGCCAGACAGGAGGAACTTTTGTCAGAAATACAAGTTGCTTATCGGCCTGAACTAACAAAACAAGATTTGTTCAGATTGTTCACCGATCAATTCGGGCATATTTACGATTTATATCAGACGAAAGGACTTGGACGTGATTTTGTTGTTCAAAAGAACCGCCTGACTACGGTCGGTGTGACCTTGCGGCAAGATCCATCTCGGACATTGATATCTATCCATCCATTCTCTTCGTCTATGATGTTGAATATGTTGGTGGGCGGCTACGTGGCTACCATGATGATGCGTCCGGGATGGAAAAAACTGGAAAAGGAGATACAAGAGTTCGTGCTTGAGTCTAGTGCATTAATATAGCGACCAAGGAGTAACGGATTTGGACTCCATCAGACCCAATTGTTTTATGTCTATATGTGTGCAGGGGTCTGAATTCGCATTTTCAATAACGAACTTGGTATTGGATCATATCAATATTTTCTATATTTGCGTGGCAACATGTAGTATTAGCCAATGTATTACTAATATTGGCTAATGTGATTGGCTGTCAATGGTGTATGACGCGTAATCTGGTGATGCGTGAGTAACTAGAGATCATAAATTTGGATTGGACCATCTTGAATGAGCATCTTTATAGGAATTTGGAGTGAGTATGCAAAAATATTCTATATCTATCGGGAGTGCTGAACTTATTTCTGTTAGTGATGGGTTTCCGCGTTCGTCTCCAATAGAATCATTTCCAAACACTTCAATCGACCAGTGGCAAGAATTTCCGGATTTACTTGATAAGAACCAACAAATTACGAGTAGGTACGGATCTGTAGTTATTCGATCCCAAGAAAAACTGATTCTGGTTGACACCGGGCTCCAAGCTGATGACGGCGTGTTGCTTGATGATATGATGAGGAAAGGAGTCGACTGCAGTCAAATAGATGTTGTTGTCTTCACACATCTTCATCCTGATCATGTTGGATGGAATCTAACCAATGACAAACCAAATTTCCCCAACGCACGATATTTGGTACCAAAAGCCGATTGGAGCTATTGGACCGAACCTACGATCCTTGCGAAGTCTGGGTACATCGATAGCCAAGTTATACCATTGGATGAATTAGGTATCATGGATCTAATTGATCCAGGATACCTAATTACCGATGAGTTGACTACAATATCAACACCGGGACATACTCCAGGCCACATATCCATCGCTATACAATCCCAAGGTGAACGTGGATACGTTCTTGGAGATGTTGCCCACTCGACGGCTCAAGCTCATTATACGGACTGGAGTCCCGTATACGACGTTGACCAAGATATATCACGAAGAACACGCCATGAGGTTTTGGATATGCTTGAGGCAGAAAGCATCCTTGTTTCTGCCGGACATTTCCCAGATCCTGGATTCGGACGTTTTCTTAGAGGGGCATCACGCCGGTACTGGCAAGGAATTTAAGATCTGATCATCCCTACTATTAGGCCCACCTATCACTTTATAATTGCATAGGTTTCATAGGTGGATTCCATGAGACATCAGGCTATTACGCGAAATTAGATCTTCTAGCTTCTAAGTTTGTGTGGATGTCTAGAAGCACTGATTTCCCTTCCTCATTTAGTTGTTGCGCACGTTTTAGTGCAATCTTCACTTCTGATGGTTTTGTAACCGTGATTCCCACTGCACCCATGCCTTCAGCTATCTTCGCATAATCACCAGTCATCTGTGTCGTTCCAAACAATCCTGCAGCAGTAGGATATCCACCGGGGTATGTAGCCATGCCTTGGTTGTTCAATACGATCGTTGTGATAGGTGCTTCTCCACGTACCGAAGTTTCAATATCTAATCCCGACATGCCAAACGCCCCATCCCCCATGAAGTTGAGACAGAATTTATCTGGCTTAGCTAACTTGGCGCCGATCATTAATGGTATTCCATATCCTAGATGGGTTGTCTTCCCCCAACCGATGTAGCTATGGGGTGTGGAGGCCCTATAAAAAGGCATGATGGTATCCCTGGGCGCACCTGCGTCATGCGTTACAATACTGTTCTCTTTATCGAGAGTACTTTCTAGCTCCCCGATTACACGATAGGTGTTTATAGGTTCCTCGTTTGAATTCAATAGCGGTGCCCATTGGGCCATCCATTCGTTTCTTAGAGCGGCAATCTCAGCGGACACTTTTCCTGGATGAGCCGGACCTTTAGAGTTGCTCTGGGCTTTGATCGTTTTGATTATGGATTTGAGAGTTAGTTTCGCATCACCTGGAAGACCTACGTCTACGGAGAAGTCCTTGTTAATATCTTCGATACTTTCGGTGTTGTGGATAATGACTTTCCCGTCAGGGATAGGTTGTCCATATCCGGTTCTAGTCATGCTGGAACCAACAGCAAATATCACGTCAGATTCTTGTATCCACCGACGCGCTGGAAGTGTAGTAGCGCTGCTCCCGGCCCCTAATGAAAGAGGATGGCGTTCATCGAATGATGATTTGCCTGGCATAGTGGTATAGACAGGGATTTCTGTTAGCTCCGACAATTCTTGAAGATCCGCGCTCGCACCGGACAACAGCACTCCCATCCCTGCCCAGATCATTGGTTTCTTGGCCTTTAATAGCAGTTTTACTGCGTCGTTGATATCGCTGGATATAGGCTTTTGGCGAAGTCTTTTAGGAGGCTGGTACTCGAGACTTCCATTTGGTATTTCCATATCCGCGACGTCGGCTGGAATTTCTACTATAACTGGACCAGGGCGGCCGTTTCGTAAAGCATGGAAGGCTCTGCGCATCACTGATGCCACCTGATCTGATTTGACTATTATTTCTCCAAATTTGGAAACTGTTTGATAGGTCCTAACTGGCGAAAAACTGGGGCGCACAGCGTATTGTCCTAGTGCAGGACCACCTGGGATGTATAGGATAGGCACGTTATCACTAAATGCTTGGGCGATACCTCCCATTGAATTTTCTGATCCGGGCCCACCTTGGGTAATAGTGACGCCAAACTTATCTCTGTTATTCAACCGACTGTACCCATCGGCTGCCATGATCGCTCCGCGCTCTTGTCGAAACATCAAAGTTCGGATCCCCTCTCTTGCCACTTCCTCGATCAACTGGTTGGATGGAAAACAAGATACCCATTCCACGTTTTCGATTTTTAATATCCGTGCAACTGCTTGGTTTACATTCATTTCATAACACCTCGAGATAGATTCGGATCGGACTCTTCTTGTCACCCTATTCCCCGGTGTCTCGTATCACCCTTAGTTTAGCATCGTTTTATGATCGTACGATTAAGTTGGTTATCGGCCTTTGCCGACCAGCCCAAAAAAATGGATGCAAATGAGAGCGCATTGTTTTAGCGGACAGCTTTCGGGTCATAAAAATTTAGCAGGTATTGGAAGACCAAGAGCCGTAGAGTTGGATCCATGCTCTAATGCAACCTAATTGTAAATGGTGGGCGATACTGGACTCGAACCAGTGACCTCTGCGATGTCAACGCAGTGCTCTAACCATCTGAGCTAACCGCCCGTTCGTGTGAAGTCTATCGTCGCCCCATAACCTTGGTCAATAAGAGCTATTAATCGTCGTCTGATGGTTCCTCTTGGATTACATCTCCTAGTTCTTCGGCCAGACCTAGTTCTGCTACCCCATTAGATGCCATCTCATCTTCATCGTCATCTAGTTTTGAATCAAGGATTCCAGTTATTGGTGCGTCGTTAATATCGCTAAGATCATTATTAGAGGGCGCTAAGCTCGTACTAACCGGCCCAGACAGTTCGTCTATGATTGCGCTCATAAGGGAATCATTCTCGAAATCTGCAAGTAGCTTTTCCTCACCAATCGTGAACGCGTCCACGCGCGGAGGTAAATCAAGATGCACTCGTGCGGGGATTAGTCTACCAATGATGACGTTCTCTTTCAGCCCTAGCAAGTGGTCTTCTGCACCACTCGCAGCGGCTTCTGTTAGGACTCGGGTCGTTTCTTGGAAAGATGCTGCAGCCAAAAAGCTATCAGTTAATAATGAGGACCTGGTAATACCCAGCAATACCGGTTTTGCTGTGGCAGGTTCGCCTCCCTCTGCTAGAACCTCCATATTTTTGTTTTGGAAGTTGAATAGGTCAACTGATTGGCCCGGTATATATTCCGAATCTCCGGCAGTATCAACCTGTACTCGTCTAGACATCTGACGAATGACTACCTCTATGTGCCGGTCGTGAATTTGTACTCCTTGAGAGCGATATACTCGTTGCACTTGCTCCGCTAAATATCGCTGTACTTCATTTTTTCCTTTCACTCTAAGGATATCGTGGGGATTCAATGGGCCTGCTGTAAGGGCATCGCCTGCCTTAATTGCATCACCATCTTTCACAAGCAGCAAAGCTGATGCTGGCACGAAATGTTCTCTATCGTCTACATCTGCCCATAGAATAGAGATACTGTTTTTATTGAGTTTTACTCTCCCACCCACTCCAGCTACGATTTCCTTCGTCAGAGGCAGATCTTGGCCATCAGCAGCCTCTGCGACCTCTTTCTTCTTTCTCCCTCGTGTCTTTTTAGGCTCCGGTATAGTGGCTAGCTGAGTTCCTGCCTCGACCTCTTGACCATCGCTTACTAGAAGATCAGATCCTTTTGGTAATTGGTAATCTTCTTGGTACTCCTCTTTACTTACAATCCGAACCCTTCTCCCATCACTATCTTCTTCGATTTCGCCTAGACCATCGATGTCAGATAAAATTGCAGCACCTTTCGGGATACGAGCCTCGAACAACTCCTCAACTCTGGGAAGTCCACTGGTGATGTCAACTCCTGCAACCCCACCTGTATGAAACGTTCGCATTGTTAATTGTGTACCAGGCTCACCAATGCTTTGTGCAGCGATTATTCCAACCGCTTCTCCCATCTGAACCTGCTTGCTGGTAGCAGGGCTGCGTCCGTAACATAGTTGGCACAGGCCTCTCTGTGCTTGGCATGATAGTGGTGAACGAACCTGTACCTCAGTAATACCAGCAGATTCTATTGCTATAAGCACACCTTCGGTTATCTCTTCATTTTGACCAACTATGACTTCACCTGTACCCGGATGTATCACTGGGGTTGCAGCCATCCGACCCAATGCACGTTCCGCCATTGTGGCAACCAGAGGGTCGTCACCTTCCGTGTGCAACCATGTTCCCTCGGTCATGCCACAATCTTTTTCAAGTATGATCACGTCCTGACATACGTCAGTTAGGCGTCGTGTGAGGTACCCGGAGTCTGCCGTTCTTAGTGCCGTGTCTGCGAGTCCTTTCCTGGCGCCATGGGTCGATATGAAATACTCGAGTGCTGTAAGGCCTTCTCGAAAACTCGACTTGATGGGCAGGTCTATGATTTTACCCTTAGGGTTGCTCATCAAACCTCTCATTCCGGCCATCTGCTTTATTTGCGCGATATTTCCTTTTGCCCCTGAGACCGCCATCACAGCAATGCCTCCGTAGCTCCCCATTTCTTCCTTAACAATTTCCTCCATAGCATCGCTGGCCTGCGTCCATGTGTTGACTGTGTGAGTGTATCTTTCATCTTCGGTCATTAATCCAAGCATATAGTCGCTCTCATATTCTTCGACTTCTTTATTGGCATGCTCTATGATCTTGAACTTTTTTGGTGAAACCTGTATGTCATTCATGGCGATTGTGATTCCTGATTTCGTGGCATGATGGAAGCCTAACGTTTTTATTTTGTCCAGTACTTTTGCGGTTTTTTCGTTGCCTAGCAGTCGGTAGCATTCGCTGGTCAAATCTTTTAATGTCCCTTTATCCATTATCTGGTTTTTGTACTCTAATTCTGGAGGCAAAACCTCGTTCATGATGATACGGCCCACGGATGTTCTAAGCCAGCCATCAGAACTTTCTGGACTCCATATTTTGATCTCGGCTTGAAGATCTATGTAATCAGAGTCGTAGGCTAATCTCGCCTCTTCGAAGCTCAGGAATTGCTTGCCCGTCCCTTCGACATTAGATTTAATTTCGGTCAAGTAGTAGCAGCCTAGGACCATGTCCAAAGTAGGGGCCACGAGAGGTTCGCCAGATGCTGGGGACAGCATGTTATGTGTGCTTATCATTGTCTCTTTGGCTTCTATCACTGCCATACGAGACAATGGGACATGGACAGCCATTTGGTCTCCATCGAAATCTGCATTGAAAGCCGGACAAACAAGCGGATGGATCTGTATAGCGCTTCCTTCTATGAGAATCGGCATGAAAGCTTGAATTCCCAGACGATGCAACGTGGGCGCTCGATTCAACATTACCGGTCGATCCTTGATCACGTCTTCGAGGACATCCCATACTTCCCCTCGTCCCCTTTCGACCATTCGTTTGGCGCTTTTTATGTTGGGCGTTACGCCTAACAATACCAAACGATGCATAACGAACGGCTTAAATAGTTCTAATGCCATCCGTTTTGGTAGACCGCATTGGTGTAATTCCAGATCCGGTCCGGCAACAATCACTGAACGACCCGAATAATCTACCCGTTTCCCGAGTAGATTTTGCCGAAATCGTCCTTGTTTTCCACGCAGAAGATCAGATAGGGATTTTAATTTGTGGTTGTGACTTCCCTGGATGGGCCTGCCACGCCTTCCGTTGTCTATGAGAGCGTCTACTGCTTCTTGCAGCATACGTTTTTCGTTACGAATAATAATCTCTGGGGCTCCGAGGTCTATGAGCCTGCGGAGTCGGTTATTACGGTTGATCACTCTCCGGTATAAATCGTTCAGATCACTTGTGGCGAATCGTCCACCGTCTAATTGCACCATAGGTCTGAGTTCCGGCGGCAGAACGGGAAGTACTTTCAAGACCATCCATTCTGGTTTATTCCCGCTTTTCCGAAACGCTTCCACTACCTTGAGTCGCTTGATCGCCTTTTTCCGTCGCTGTCCGGACGTCGATTGCATTTCCTCCATCAACTGCTCGCGCATATTCTCTAGATTCATATCTCGTAGGATCTCGAGAACACCCTCGGCGCCCATGCTGGCCCGGAACACGTCAGGGTACCGCGACCTTAGGTCCCTGTATCGAGTCTCAGTTACCAGTTTTAAGCGGCGGAGATCTTCTAATTCGTCGATTTTGGATTCATACTCTATTTCTTGTTGAGTGCATTCCCCATCAAGTTTTTCTTCAATTTCGATCACTTGGCTGGAGATTTCGTCTGACAAACCTTCTACGGGAGTGGGTTCGCCTTCCTTTAAAACCACCTCCTCCGGTGTGACTCCAATAAGTTGACTGATAGATTCGGCAGCTGCGCTACGAAGATTTTGGAGAGCGGCGTCGAGTTTATCTTTTTCATCTTTCATAGCATAATCCCGAGCTTCATCGTCAACTGAGATGATCACATGTTGCGCAAAATACAGAACCCGTTCAAGGTTGCGTGGCGAAAGGTCAAGCAACAATCCAAGGCGACTCGGGGTACCTTTGCTGAACCAAATGTGAGCGACAGATGCTGCGAGTTCGATATGGGCCATTCGCTCGCGACGGACACGGGACCTTGTTACTTCTACCCCGCACCTGTCACAAATTACTCCCCTGTATCTAATTCTTTTGTACTTGCCGCAAAAGCATTCCCAGTCCTTTGTCGGGCCAAAAATACGTTCACAAAACAGGCCATCTTTCTCTGGACGCAGTGTCCTATAATTGATAGTTTCAGGTTTGGTTATCAGCCCGTGAGACCATCCTCGAATTTGCTCAGGGGATGCGATTGAGATACGTATAGCGCTGAATTTTGTTGCATTTACTTCGCCTCGTTCTGCGATACTTACCATTTCTCTCTGCTTTCTCCCTATCACTTTATTTATGTGTATGAAGCACTCGTCGTTGAGAGAGCAGTGCTTCGTCAATATCCGACTGATCCCATTTACCCTGGCCTGTACAATATTTAAATTCGTACCTTAAGAATCGTTGATGTTGCGAATTGATACGCCGCTTGTAGATTATTGCAAAAGCTAGTCCCCTTCTATTTCTACGGGGTCTGGAAATTCGCTAGGCAATGGTTCGGGATCTTGCTCCGAGAGGAGTTCTACTGCTAAACCGAGACTCTGGAGCTCTTTGACCAATACGTTAAAGGACTCAGGTAGACCTGGTTGTACTACGTCTTCCCCTTTTACTATGGCCTCGTAGGTCTTGACCCTTCCGGTAACATCGTCTGATTTGATGGTTAATACCTCTTGGAGGTTGTGAGCAGCGCTATACGCTTCGAGGGCCCAGACCTCCATCTCCCCAAATCTTTGTCCTCCGAATTGAGCTTTGCCGCCAAGTGGTTGTTGGGTTATCAACGAATAAGGTCCTGTAGAACGTGCATGAATTTTATCTTCCACGAGGTGCACTAATTTCATCATGTAGATGTGACCCACAGTTACGGGCTGGTTAAATGGCTCCCCAGTTTGCCCATCAATCAACTCAGTTTTCCCAAAGGTTGGTGGCGCCAATTGTTGGTCTCTATGTATTTCTAAGGCTTTCGCACGCATCTGCTCTGTACTTAGTTTCTTTGGATTTATTCCAGCTTCTTCTTTTAGCCAGATGCTGAGAGCAGCCTCCCAGGCCTCATCGGAAACGCTATCATCCCAAAGTCTCTTCGCGTCATATCCACGATCCTCGAGCCATTTATCAACCTTAGCTTGGTCTATGTTGGGAGTTCTTTGATCTGGCGCCATATCGAGTGCTCCAGATTTTTGAAGGAACCACACTCTTGATAGCCCGTCTTCAATCGATCGATCTTTAGCCCCGTCGAAGATGGGTGTTGACGCACGGAACCCTAACAACCTGGCTACCCATCCAAGATGAGTCTCCATTACTTGCCCAAGGTTCATTCGCGATGGAACTCCTATCGGGTTCAAGATAATATCAACTGGAGTGCCGTCGGGCAGATATGGCATGTCCTCAGCTGGCAGAATCCGCGCAACTACTCCCTTATTACCATGCCGTCCAGCCATTTTGTCGCCAACCGATATTTTGCGGGTTTGCGCCACCCAGACTCGGACAGCCTCGTTTACTGAAGCGGGCAACTCATCCTTGTTTTCTCGGGACAACACCTTGACTTCAATTACTTTGCCCTGTTCTCCGTGAGGGACGCGTAATGAAGTATCTTTAACGTCTCTGGATTTCTCGCCAAAAATAGCCCTTAATAACTTCTCTTCTGCCGTCAACTCCGTTTCGCCTTTGGGGGTGACCTTGCCTACTAGGACGTCTCCCGGCCCTACTTCTGCACCCACTCTGATGATGCCTCTTTCATCAAGGTCTCTGAGGCTTTCTTCCCCGACGTTGGGTATGTCTTGGGTAATTTCTTCAGGCCCAAGCTTAGTCTCTCGAGCTTCCATCTCGTGCTTTTCTATATGTATTGACGTGAATAGATCAGTTTTTACTAGGTTTTCACTTAGTATGATAGCGTCCTCGTAGTTGTACCCCTCCCAGCTCATAAATGCCACTAGGACGTTCTGGCCCAATGCGAGGTTCCCTTTTTCTGTGGATGAACTGTCCGCTAATACATCCCCTGCATTTACATGCTGACCTATGCTTACGATAGAACGTTGGTTGAAACATGTCCCCTGGTTGGTCCGTGAAAATTTGATGAGCCGGTGGACATGGTCAGATCCAGAACCGTCTCTGATTGTTATCCCATTACCACTGCTAGCTATTACGTGGCCTT
>VEXF01000042.1 GCA_009391275.1 SAR202 cluster bacterium AD-804-J14_MRT_500m
CCCACTGGCCAATTTTATGGAGCTATATCAGTAACTGGTATTATTCAGGCCCTAGCAGAATCTACTGGTCATACAGTCGAGCGCAGGATGGTTGAACTAAGCGAACCTATTAGGCAACCCGGCGAATATCCGATTAACCTTCGCTTGCATCAGAACGTGTCTGCGCCTATCAAGGTTATAGCTTTGGGTGAGGGCCAGACGCCAGAAATGCTCGCAGCTTTAGCCGAAACAGATGATTCCAATACTCAGCCCGATGAGACGATTTCTGAGACTGTTCAGGCGTCTGAATCACCTCCCTCTGACGAAAATGATCTAGAAGAAGTATAACTTCCCGTCAAACCTGCCTTCAGCTAGAACCACGGCGGGCACATTGGGCTGTTGACCCAGTCCATTCATGTACGGAGTCTCATCGGTAGGATTAAAAGCACCGTGTATCAAGAACGTCTACAACCCCATGATATTGATGCGGAAGAGGCCATCATTGGTTCTCTTTTGATTGACGGTGAATCGCTTCTCAAAGTTCTGCACATATTGAAACCCGGTGACTTCTACAGTGAGCGGAATTCCTTCTGCTTTGCGGCTTCCTTGGCCCTTTTCGAGCGGCGGGAGGGTATAAACCAAGTTACCTTGATGAGCGAACTAACCTTAAAAGAACGGTTGGATCTGGTTGGTGGTGCCTCTTATTTGAGTCATCTAGTTTCCATTGTGCCTACATCAATTCACATTGAACACTACGCCCGTATCGTTGCTAGGTGTGCCACAATGCGGCGGTTGATATCGGCTGCATCAGAAATCGCAGCCCTTGGGTACGATGGTACAGCAGATGAAGAAGCGTCTTTATCCCAAGCAGAATCCGTGCTCTTTCGTGTCCGCACCGGGAAACCCACCGGCGAATTTGTTCCCTTGCGCGACGTATTAGACCAATATCTCGAAGATAGTGCGGCTATTCACGAACCATCTAGCTCCATCGGGGCACCTGTAATGACTGGCTTCGATACTCTTGATGACCTATTAGGAGGATTGCAAGCATCTGACCTCTTAATCTTGGCTGCCAGGCCTAGCGTCGGCAAAAGCACCTTGGCGGTAAACGTTGCGATGAACGCCGCCCGTGCAGGATCCTCTATTGGTATTTTCAGTCTCGAGATGAGCCGCGAGCAGTTGGCCATGCGGATTCTAGCGGCGGAGTGCGGTGTAGACACCCACAGGCTTCGGCTTCGGTTGTACACCGAAGCCGAAGAGCAACGTATCATAAACGCGGTAGGCGCCTTATCAGATCTTTCCCTATATTTAGATGATACCCCTCTTCAAGGAATGATGGAACTAAGAGGCAAAGCCCGGCGTCTTCACATGCAGCACACCTTAGGACTGCTCGTTGTAGACTACATGCAGTTAATTCAGGGCGATTCTCGAAACTCGAACCGTGTCCAAGAAATGAGTGAAATATCTAGGTCGCTAAAGGGGATCGCTAGGGACCTTAACGTGCCCGTCCTCGCCGTTTCCCAACTCAGCCGGGCCGTGGAGATGCGGCCTTCTCACAGGCCCCAGCTTTCAGACTTGCGAGACAGTGGTAGCATCGAACAGGACGCTGACGTAGTAATGTTTATCTATCGCGAAGACCTATATACTACAGAGGAAGAATGGCTGCAGAGATTTCCCGCTGGCCCGCCCTATCCACGTAATATAGCTGAGATCTCCGTAGCCAAGCACCGCCACGGACCTACTGACACAATAAAGCTGTTTTTCAGAGACCATCTCTCTAAATTTGAGCCGGTACCGCTAGAACGGGAACCAGCACGATTATGAAACCACCTACTTTCCCCAATGGCACTAGCTTCACTCCAGTGCCTGATCCACTTCTTGGCACAATGCTTTCATCAATGGATGATCTGTGCGAATTGAAATGTATCCTCCGTGCTTTGTGGCATATTAATCGTATGAAAGGTCACGTCAGATATGTCACACTTTCCACGCTGACCCATGATTCGGTGTTAAGTGCTTCCTTGGATACCACTTCCGTCCAAAAATTGATGAGCCAAGCAACCCAAAAAGGCATATTCGCAAAAGGACTACTTAACGAAACTGGTACGGTAACGGAGGCTTATGTACTAAACACACAATCCGCACGTCAGACACTTGCTCAAGCAAAAGACAACCCCGCCTTATCGAATTCATCAAATCCAAATTGGGAATTACTGGATGAAAAAATACCCGACCGCCCAAATGCTTACCGCCTATACGAAAGCAACATAGGAATGATTACCCCGCTTATCGCGGACGAATTAAAAGACGCAGAGGCTCAATATCCCCAACAATGGCTAGAGGAAGCAATAGCGATTGCAGTAAAAAGCAATCAAAGAAACTGGCGATATATAGCGGCCATACTTAGAAGATGGTCGTCTGAAGGTAAAGATGATGGAAAGTCTCGGAGACATTCTAAAACGCATGGCCCCGATCGATACCTCGAGGAATACATTCGAAGGCGCGGCAAGTTACCAGGGATCTGACCCAGAGGAAATCTCCTGTCACACTTGCAATGATCTTGGTTGGGTCCGTCGCCCGGTACCTCGAGGTCACCGCGACTTCGGAGAGGTATTCCCCTG
Source organism: SAR202 cluster bacterium AD-804-J14_MRT_500m (assembly GCA_009391275.1). The sequence continues at coordinate 2,601 of VEXF01000042.1, forward strand.
TCGCTGCCGGGACGTTCAAGCAGACCGTAACAGACAAGCTCTCCTTGAGCGTTACAGCGGCCTACCCGAGGAAATGCTGCGCCTGATGACTTTCGCATCTTTCACTCCTCTAGGAAACGGCGCAACACCCATGCAACAGAACAGTCTGGCCACCGCCCTAACTGCCGCGACTGCTTTTGCGGACACGCCCGAGGGTTGGCTGCTACTCAGTGGTGATACCGGATGCGGAAAAACCCATCTCGCTGTAGCTATAGCCGGGTACCGCATCGAAAATGGCTCTCCTGCGTTCTTCGCAATTGTCCCCGATCTATTAGATCACCTCAGAGCTACTTTCAGACCAACTAGCAGTGTAGACTACGACCAATTATTTGATCAAGTCCGATCTGTCCCACTTCTCCTTCTTGACGATCTAGGCTCCGAGAGTAGTACCCCTTGGGCTCAGGAGAAGTTATACCAGATCATGGTGCACCGTCATAACAATCGTCTTCCCACAGTAATTACCACCAATTATTTGATGGATAGAATTGAAGACGTCCAACCTCGACTGGCATCACGACTTAAAGACATATCACTGGTAAACTGGGTCCCCATGGCTGCTCCCGATTACCGTGACTCAACTACACCACATCACCGGTTCAGCGACTAAGCTAATGGATTGTATCTTCTGCCAGATAATAGCAGGTTATTCCCCAGCGACGATACATTTCCAAAACGACGACATAATAGTTATCTCCAACAAACTGCAGTGGGTCCCCATAATGCTCATGGGTATGCCCAAGGAACACCTTACCCAAGACCAATTATGGCAATGTGACGTACTGTCTCAAATTGGGCAGGCTTTAGTCGAACTTGGACGCAACCATGCTCCGGGAGGATTCCGGCTACTTTCGAACTTTGGCCGCGATGCAATGCAAAGCCAAGAACATGGACATATCCATCTGATTGGCGGGATTTCCCTCGGTTCCTACGCCTGATTCACCGCCACTTGCCAGTATCGACGCCCTTCCACCCTTACGATTCTTCCAAAATGAGTTCCCGTGGGGAAGTGTCCTGCCGCCATCACGATTTCTTCACGCTCTATCCGGTCTACCAATGATTCCCTGCTCCGACGGGCTTGTTCAGCATCGATATCCGCCCTAGACCCCCAATTCGGCTCCATCACTTGGACTATCGATTGAATAACATCTCCTACTACCATACCTTTTTCCCCTTGAGATTGGATGTAAATGGTCATATGCCCAGGGGTATGCCCAGGGGTAGATATTGTGGTGATTTCGTCTGTAACAGAATGTCCGTCATCTACCAGATCCATCACTCCAAGTTGCTGAAGTGGGAGAACGTTTCGGCTAGTCGACGGTAGATCTCCCACCCGTTCGGGGGCGGTAAAATGGTCCCAGTCCGCGCTAGGTACTAGGTATCGGGCTCGGGGAAAGGTGGCTTTCCCGTCTGTCACATTCCATCCTACATGATCGCCATGTAGGTGCGAGTGGACTACGAAGTCCACGTCTTCCGGCCTCAAGCCTTCCACACTCATGGCATTTATCAAATCGCCACGGCGGTTTCCTCTCTCAGGATGTGGTCCAGGGCCCATTCCAGTGTCTATTACAGCCAATTTACCCTGAGACCTAACGGCGAAGCATCCATAATACAATTGCAATTCTCCCACGGCCGTCAACGCCAGCTCCCGATATGGATCCCACGCAGCGACAGGCACTGATGGGAAAAAATCGTCCACCGCATACGGCGGGGGAATCATATCTAGCAAAGACCAGACTTGACAATTCCCTATCCAAATTGATTCTGTCATAGGACCGCTCCTAAAAATCTATTAGTGACAAGATATCATACCCTTGCAATTTGCTACGTCCATTTAGATCTGTTAGATCGATCACCAAAAGCACGCCAACCACAATTCCACCTGACTGCTCTACGAGCTTACATGCAGCCGACACTGTACCGCCTGTTGCCAAGAGATCGTCCACAATCACCACTCGATCCCCGCCCCGTACGCCATCTTTATGCACCTCAATGGTATCGGTGCCATATTCGAGTGCATACGAGAGCGAATTTGTCTCGGCCGGAAGCTTTCCCTTTTTCCGTACCGGAACTAAGGGTTTATGAAGCCGATGGGCCAACGGCGAGCCAAAGAGAAACCCTCGCGCATCAATAGCCACGACAGTATCGATGTTTTTTGTATCCGCATATGCTGAGAATTGGTCTATAACATAAGAGAACGCGTCAGGCGCTTGTAACAAAGGGGTGATATCTTTGAATAATATCCCCGGTTTTGGGAAATCCGGAATGTCTCTGATATATTTTGTAAGATCCATAAGTACCTCCACAACTACATTATATCTAACCTAAGCGGTTGTGTTCATACCCCAGAGAGATGCTCGTTACGTTACTTAACGCGCCCCTGTTGCCCGCCGTGTCTGGTGAATGCATTGATTTCGCGCACTCCTGACAATACAATTATTAAGTCGAAACTATGTCGCCATCTGTTCTTTACGAAATCCGGGAGCCTGGGGTTGTTCTTATTACGCTGAACCGCCCCGCGGCGCTGAACGCCATCAACCGCAGTCTGAAAAAAGAACTTGCAAACGCTCTAAGCCGTTTCGATTCTGACTCGACTTCCCAAGTAGCTGTTATTACAGGCGCGGGACGAGCTTTTTGCGCCGGTCGAGATCTGAAAGAACGCGCTGACGATAACTCCGCAGGGATCCAAGCTAGTGCATCTGACAGCATGCTGCCAGATAGCCCTTATATGTTTGATCTCCCTCAAAAGCCATTAATCGCAGCCATTAACGGCTATGCTCTCGCAGGAGGTTGGCTTATAGCCCAGATGTGTGACCTCCGAATAGCGTCAGATGAAGCCCGTCTTGGAATCACCGAGGCCAAAGTAGGCTTACTCCCCCCATTCGCCGCCACGTTACCCAAATTAATTCCTATGACCGCGGCCTTGGAATTAGTGTTCACCGGTTCGCCTATATCTGCCCAACGTGCTCTCGAGATAGGTTTCCTCAACCGGGTAGTTCCTCAAGAAAACTTAATTTCCACAGCAATGGGTATGGCACGTTCGATCGCAGCCAACGCTCCACTTTCATTACGTTACTTTAAACGTATGGCCTATGCCGGCCTTGACCTGCCGCAAGACCAACTAGGACGATTAGTTAAAAATTTGTACGACGAGTTGCTATTGAGTGCGGACTCAAAGGAAGGGCCTCGTGCTTTTTCTGAAAAGCGGAAGCCGCAATGGCAAGGAAGATAGCTATCGCTGTTGTGGCAATAAAAATGGAAGGATCAATTTAAGTGGATCGGATTGCGATAATGGGCGGCGGAGCCGTCGGATGTTATCTCTCGGCGTTCATGACTCGGGAAGGAGAAGATGTCACCCTGATAGATGTGTGGCCAGAAAATATTGAAGCCATTAAGAAGAGTGGAATCAAGGTCACTGGAAGCCAAGGGCCATTCACTTCCCCAGTTAAGGCTTTACACCTTCACGAAGTTCAGTCGATTGACACACCCTTTGACATCATTTTCATTGCAATGAAATCTTATGATACACGCTGGGCTTCTCTGTTTATGGAGCCTCATCTTAAACAGACCGGATTTGCAGTTTCGTCGCAGAACAGCATCAATGATCCAATCTTGGCTGAAGTATTCGGAGAAGACCGCTCCATCGGTTGTATCATGTCGACGATCGAAGTCGCCCTTTGGGAACCCGGACATGTCACTCGAGGCGGTCAGCCGGGTAGAGATCGCGGATATGATGTTTTCCGGGTGGGCGAACTGATAGGTCCGGTAACACCCAGAGTAACACGGATCGTCGAATTAGTAAGCAGTATTGATGGGGCCAAAAGCACCACGAACCTGTGGGGTGAGCGCTGGTCTAAACTGGCCAGCAATTGCATGGGGAATCCAGTAGGAGCAATGTCCGGGTTGGGGTCCATTGGAATGGCTGATTCCTCGTCTGCACGCCTTTTGAAAATGCATATCGCATCTGAGGTAATTCAGGTAGGAATGGCTCTCAATTATTCGGTGGAGTCCGTATCTGGCGTCGCCGCTGCCACTTGGTTAGACATTAACCGCGGAGATGTCTTTGAAGAACTCGATAGCAGATTGCAGGCTAAAGGCAGAGTGGATTGGCATTCATCTATGGCTCAAGATGTAATCAAGGGGCGTAGGACTGAAATCGATTATCTAAACGGATTAGTATCCCGCCGTGGAGTTGATGCCGGTGTACCTACACCTGTAAACGACGCCGTCGTCAGAGTAATACACGAGATCGACGCTAAGAGAATCCTGCCTAACACAACCCATTTATCCAACATCCTTGACCAAGTGCAGGTGCCACACTAACTAATTGGCGCCTCTCCCCAATCTTAATAACACTGGATATTCGATTTCGTGTTTCGACACCCGGAAGCGGCGTCTTTGTTCTTTGTGTGGCTAATAGTGTACGGGGTTACCTGGAAAATACTTCTTAAATTAGCAACATTAATCTGCGCTTCGGCATCGTTCTGATGGTATAATTTACTCCTGCCTAGATTTAAGGGTTCTGCCCTTCATACATATACCCAACTAGATCAGAATAGGGGTCCTAGATTCATGGCTACTGATACCCAAACCAGTTATACCGCCAAGGATATCGTCGTTCTGGAAGGGCTCGAGGCCGTTCGTCGCCGCCCGGGCATGTATATCGGGAGTACCGATCAGCGCGGTCTCCACCATCTTATTTTCGAGGTTGTTGACAACGCTGTTGACGAGGCCATGGCTGGTTTCTGCACAGAAGTCTATGTGGAACTCCGTAACGATGGCTCCGTACTGGTGTCGGACGATGGTCGAGGGATCCCTGTCGACGTACATGCAACTACAGGTAAATCGGCATTGGAAACAGTGATGACTACGCTCCATGCGGGAGGAAAATTTGGAGGAGGGGCGTATAAAGTGTCCGGTGGCCTCCACGGTGTGGGCGCGTCCGTAGTGAACGCTCTATCATCCTCTTTGGAGGTGGAAGTTCGTCGAGACGGACACACGTACAAACAATCTTATTCTCGTGGAGTTCCCACTTCAAAGCTCACGAAAAGTAAGGGTGCTGACGGAGGTGGTACATCGATTACCTTCAGCCCGGACTCTGAAATTTTCCCCGTTATTCAGTACGATTTCACCCTTCTCATAGAGCACTTTAAACAAGTCGCATACCTTAATCGTGGATTGAGGATTAAATTTAACAGTCACATCCATGCAGGTCGAGAAGGCGGTGGAGAACGAACATATTATTTCGAAGGTGGGATTAGTGATTTCGTAAAGAATTTAAACCGCGGCCACAAGACAGCTCAGCCAGAGCCCTTTTACTTTCAGAAATCCGTAGACTCCATAGTTGTCGAAACTGCTCTTCAGTACAACGATACCTTTCACGAGGCAGTTTTTTCCTTCGCTAATTGCATCAGCACCGCAGAAGGCGGCACCCATTTAACCGGCTTCAGGACAGCGCTTACCCGAGCGATCAACGATTATGGCCGTAAGCAAAAACTGTTAAAAGATGACCTGCCAAACGTAACTGGAGAAGATGTCCGGGAAGGGCTAACAGCAGTAATAAGCGTAAAACTAACCGATCCTCAGTTTGAGGGTCAGACAAAAACAAAATTGGGCAACGCAGAAGTAAAACCGATCGTTGAATCTTCTGTTGCAGAAACGCTAGCGCAGTATTTGGAAGAACATCCAAACGAAGGGCGCCGGATCATTGACAAGTGCACCACAGCTCAGAGAGCTCGGGAAGCTGCTCGCAAGGCACGAGAACTCGTGCAACGCAAAAATGCATTAGACGGCAGTTCTCTTCCCGGGAAATTGGCTGATTGCTCTGAGCGTAATCCTGAGTTGTCTGAGCTTTTCATCGTAGAGGGAGAATCAGCAGGTGGATCTGCAAAGATGGGTCGAGACCGTCGGTTTCAGGCGATCCTTCCTCTCAAGGGGAAGATCATAAACGTTGAAAAGGCCCCTAAAGATAAAGTGATCGCACACGAAGAAATCCGTTCACTGATCGCCGCTCTAGGCGCTAATGAAGGGGAGGAGTTTGAACCAGAAAAACTCCGTTATCATAAAATAATCATAATGACCGACGCCGATGTAGACGGTTCACATATACGTACATTACTCTTGACCTTCTTCTTTCGAGGTATGCTCGACTTAATTAAAGGTGGATATTTATACATAGCCCAACCCCCACTTTACAGGATTCAAAACGGGAAATCCGTGGACTACGCTTATACCGAAGATCAAAAGGACATTCTCCTGAAGCAGTCGAATGGGAAACGATCCCCCCAAATTCAGCGGTACAAAGGCTTGGGCGAAATGAACCCCGACCAACTTTGGGAAACCACTATGGATCCGGACACTCGAACAATGCTCAGCGTTGCACTTGAAGAGGGAATCGGCTTCGGCGATGCCGAGAGGGTCTTCTCCGAGCTGATGGGTGAAGAGGTAGCCCCCAGGAAAAAATTCATCCAGGCACACGCCCGGACTGTGGCTGAATTAGATGTTTAAGGGACCTATTCTATAATCATGGCCGCCCACCCCTCTGATGACTCTATCCTAGCATCTAAAATCTTCCCCGGTTTCCCTCTTCTATACGACTTAGTCTACGCAGAAATTAAAGATCTAAGTCCCACGCAATTAGATTGGTCCTCTGATAATTGGGCCTGGTCCTCATGGAGCATCCGGCGCCAAGTAAGTCATATTCCTTCGTTTATTTACGGATGGTTGCTCATCCGTTGGGGTAATCAGTTATTCCCATGCGGGACTCGATCCCTAGGTAAAGTTGGGTGCTTCATCCCTTCTCAGGAAGGATCATGGCTAGACGAAACGGAATACCCTGATATGTCATCCGTGCTATCCAAGTTTCAAGACGGTCTTGACTTGGTAGCCCATATATTGGCCCATGAAACCTACGGATCTATGCGAATGAAGGAGGAGTCGCGCCCTGATACCCCCCCCCATTGGGCCCAATTCATTAACGCTCATCCGAGCGGGGTTCGGTGGCATGCTACAGAACCGAATTTTACATATATAACCCTGGAGGCTACCTTTAGACATCTCTACTACGAAACTTTGACACATCTCTACAACATCCAGAGATTAAAACGTGCCCAGGGATTAAGTACGGCCTCCTCCATTCCGGACGAGGGCTACTGGATGTTACCTGATTGGGACCGGTCAGAGCCCTAATACCGATACCCTGCCATCGGCTCCCGCTTTTAACACAGAGTGAAACGAATACCCTAGGCGCCGAATCTCCTCGCTTCCCCCTTGATTCCTATCCAAGAGGACCATCACAAGCGCCACATTGTATCCCGCCGCTTCCGATGCATGTATAGCCGCAAAAAGTGATCCCCCGCTCGTGCAAACGTCATCTACTATAGCCACTTCGGATCCCTTTGGCACAAACCCTTCAATCACCTGATTCGTACCATGGCCCTTAGCCTCTTTACGTACAATAAATCCCGTTATGGGTTTATGCTCCAGGTAGCTCGTTAGCGTAACCGCTGTAACTATAGGATCAGCACCAAGCGTCAGCCCTCCGATTGCTGTGACATCAAAAGCTTTCAGTTTATTAAAAAAGGTCCGGCCTACCAAAGCGGAACCTTCCGGATCCAACGTGAGTATTCTTCCATCAAAATAATAACTACTACTTGCACCTGACGATAACGTGAAGGACCCATATTGGAGAGCCCCTCTCTCTTCTGCCAAGAGCAACAACCTCTGGGAGGAATCCATAGCTCTACTCGCCATCTACATACAGCCTGTGATAAGAGATATATTGTTCCACTTCATCGGATACCATATATCGAATTGATTTACCTTCTTTGACACGCTTCCTTATATCGCTAGCACTAACTTTGATCTCAATCTCATCTAGACAAATAATTTTATTCGGCCCTATTGCTTTGACCTTCTGTAATTTACGTGGATAATCTTTTCCTTCTATTTCCCCTGTTCGACGGTTGACTATGACCAACTGGGCTAGCCGAAGGATTCTTTCTGGGGATTTCCACTTTGAGAATTCGAACATGCTGTCCGACCCAACAATTAGGAAAAGATTAGCATCTTTGTAGATTTGAGTTAGTTCTTCAAGCGTGTCCACCGAATACGATGGTCCTTTCCTTTGTACTTCAAGACAAGACACACTCAAGAACGGATTCGACATAATAGCTTTCCTGACCATATGTACCCTATGCTCAGCGGGAGTAATCGATCTATCCATCTTCATCCACGGTGTTCCTGCCGGAACAAATATCACTTCTTGCAACTGAAGATTTATCCTCGCCTCTTCAGCTATCATCAAATGTCCAACGTGCACAGGATCAAACGTCCCTCCCAAAACCCCGATATTCACTTCACTCCCACTCCAACTTAAATTGACCTATTCGCACAGCATCTCCCGGTTGCACTCCAGCCTTCACCAAAGCCCTATCAACTCCTAATCTCACAAGTTCCGTCCAAAATTGGAGCCGAACACGCGGATCTTTCATATTGATCATTCCTAGAATACGTTCCGCCCTTGGCGATCTAATTTCATACGCTCCTCCTACTCGAGATACTTGAACGCTTGATTCTTTTCTCTTAGGTTGCATTTTTACTAACGTTTCGGTCTCACTAGTATGGATCTCCTTTGGAATGTTCGAAAGCATGTCGAATGTCTTATTAATCAATGGTTCAAGTCCCGATCTAGCGACAGCAGATATCTTAACTACAGGTACTCCTAAATCATTCAATTCTTTCTCGTATCGTGAAAAATTCCCTCGTGCATCCGTTACATCCATTTTATTTATAACGATAATTTGCGGTTTCGAAGATAGGTCATCGCTGAAACTCTTTAACTCTTTGTTAATCGACTCAATCCTAGGGAGAATATCCTCATTTATAC
>VEXF01000043.1 GCA_009391275.1 SAR202 cluster bacterium AD-804-J14_MRT_500m
GTCGGGATCTGACGCATGGGTCCAACCGATCGTATGACTCCGTTCTCTATCACTACGGTTCCGTTGGTAATGGGATCGCGACCCGTGCAATCTATGATGTTGGCGTTAGTTAGAACTACAGTTTCTTCTAACCGGATCCCTCAAGGATCGAGTTCTATTGTCGCACTAGAGTATAGCACGGTGCCTGATGCTATTAACCAAGTGTCCTTGCTTATATGTACATAGTAATTGTTATACTTGGCGTGGCTCATAGGCTGTAGGAGGACCGTATGTCGTCATCTATGGTTCGAGGGAAATATGTTATTTCTCACGTTGTAGACAAGGACCAAAGCGTTGTTATCAACGATGGAGCTGTTTTCCAAGTAGATGGTGAAATAATTGATGTTGGAGAGTTCGGCAAATTACGAAGCAAATACGATCCAGATGAAATAATCGGATCAGAGAAGGAAATGGTGATTCCTGGGCTAATTAATGCCCACCATCATGTTGGTTTAACGCCGTTCCAATTGGGGAACAAAGATCTTCCTCTTGAAACATGGGGTGCCACCCGTGGTTCAACAAGAGATGTCGATCCTTACCTAGACACTTTGTATTGTGCAATTCAGATGATTGAGTCGGGTATAACCACAGTAATGCACAATCATGGTTTAAACAGGTTGCCCGAGAATTTGACGCTTCACGAATTAGGCTTTGAGGTGTTGAAGGCCTATCAGGATTCAGGAATGCGTGTGGCATTTTCTTTTGGAATACGGGATCAAAACCAGGTCGTATACCACGATGATCAAGAATTCTTGTCTACCCTCCCGAGCGACCTTGCAAAAATGATTAAAGAAGGGCTCGAAAGGTCCAGGTTATCAGCGGGAGATTATCATAGTCTAGTAACAGATATGCGGAGAAAATTCGGTGATAATGCCCCTGACCAACGAATAATGCATTTCTTTAGTCCCACAAACGTCCAGTGGTGCTCGGACGAAATGCTCCTGCAAATCAAAGAATTTGCGAGTAAAATAGGCACCGGCATTCACATTCACCTCCATGAAACTATCTATCAGAAAATGTATGGATACAGGTACTATGGAAAAACTCCATTAGCGCATCTCCATGATTTAGGTTTTACTGGCAACGAAGTATCATGTGCCCATGGAGTGTGGCTAACCGATAATGACATTGGTTTATTAGCTGAGACTGGAACTATGGTGTGTCACAACGCAAGTTCAAACTTAAGGTTACAAAGCGGAGTAATGCCACTTAATGGTTTACTCGCTCAAGATGTCACGGTGGCGATTGGAATCGATGAAGCTGGGATTAACGACGATAACGATATGCTTCAGGAAATGAGATTGGTGCAAAAAATTCATCGGGTCCCGGGAATAAGTTCATCTAGCCCTACATCTCACCAAGTTTTGCACATGGCTACAGTTAACGGGGCCAAGGCTACGTTTTTCGAGGATAGAGTTGGGACTCTTGAGCCTGGTAAGCGAGCGGATTTGGTATTATTAGATCTGGAGCACATTACTGAACCCTACCTGGATCCTGATACCAGCCCAGTAGACGCTTTGCTCTATCGTGGCAAAGGCCAAGGTGTGAATACTGTAATCGTGGATGGTGAAGTTTTGTTGAGGAATCGTCAACTTACCAGAGTAAATAAGGACGAGGTCTGGGCCGAATTGAAATCTCGATTGTCTAAAGACTTAGAACCATACGAAGTTAAGCGTAAACATGTAGCACGAAGATTAGTTCCATACATACAACAATTCTATGAAAAATGGCCTATGGACCGAGTAAAACCGCATTACTATTTCAATGAGTCCCAATAAACAATTTCCTACTTAAATAGAAGGCGTGTTGTCATGAAAATTAGTTATTTTAGTCAACTCCAGATGCCAAGGCCTTGGAAAGACAATGCAGAGGCATTGCTTTACCAAAATGCAATGGAGCAGGCCATTTATGCAGAGTCCGTTGGTTTTGAAACTTATTGGCAAACAGAACACCACTTCTTTCCTGAAATTGGACATAGCTCGGCTCCGGAAATTTTTCTCGCTGCCTTAGCAATGAAGACCTCGAAAATACGCCTCGGACTTGGAGTTGTGGTGCTCCCAGTTAACCATCCTTACAGAGTTGTTGAATATGTATCTACTTTAGACATTTTGTCTAATGGGAGAGTTGAGTTTGGAACCGGGCGTGGCTCATCTGGATATCATGTGGAAGCATTTGGTCTAACACCAGACGAATCTCGGGAAGTCTGGCAGGAATCATTAACGATAATAAGGTCCATGTTCTTGGATGATCCTTTTCCAGGTTGGAATGGAACACATTTTAAGAATTTAGCCAAACGCGACATCGTGCCCAAACCAATCCAGAGGCCCCATCCGCCAATATGGGTTGCAGCAAGCCAAAATTCCACATTCGAAATGGCTGGCAAAATGGGAATTGGTGCCATGGGTTTCAGTCCAGCTAACCCACACGAATTGAGCACAGCGGTGAATTCGTACAGAAACGCAAACTCAGAATCGAACCAACTTGTTGGGTCGGTTAATAACCGGTTTGCAGCATTTGCTATTTGTAATGTGGACAAAAGCTATAATGTTGGACGGGATAGGGCTTGTGATGCAGCACGTTGGTATTTCGGAAAAAATAACGCTCCTGTACAAAAGGTACGATATGGTAGCCACGACGGTAAATACCATACCGAAGTACCCGATGTCATTCCAACTCGAATCGAAGAGGGTATATTGGCCCGTAGTAACGATGATTTAATACAAGAAGGAATCGTCCTAGGTGGAGATCCAGATAGCCTATGCCGGGGGATTGAGGGAAGGTTAGAAACGGGGATAGATGAGCTATTGTTAATGGTTCAGGCTGGCAACACAACACATGATGAAACAATGCAGGCTCTAGACTTAATAGGGAACAAAGTGATACCAAAATTCACAGAAGTGTCCTGTTAAATATGAACTTCACGCAGGACAAACTTCGTGGCCTGATCGGTCTATGTTAGTTGGGAGGAACAGCTTATGCCTGGCAGCACAAACGAGGTAACATATTCGGTAAATAACTTTGTTGCCGATGTGAAAAGAATCATTGGCAGTAAAGGAACAGGGAACACTGCACTTCAAGCTATAGGGACCCATCTTCGGAAACTAGTCATAGAAGGTGGAGATCTCAGGACGCAAGGAACTGAAGTACAAAACCCAGATGCTCTACCTAGCCGAGCGTTGTATAACGATCCGGACGGACAATTTCGTATCAGTGTGGCACAATTTGCTCCAGACAAACCTACTCCGATTCATAGTCACTATAGATGGGGTGCGGAATGTGTGATTAGTGGTGAAGAACGGTTTACAGTTTGGGAACTCGCAAATCAAAACGCTGACTCAAAGACGGCTGCCTTGAAAGTCGTATCAGACGAGCATGTAAGGAGAGGAGATATCCAAGTTTGGTATGATCCGCCGAAAAATGTCCATCGACAATGGGCTTATGGTGAGGAACCAGTATGCCTTGTGATTATTCTAGGTGGAGATGGAAGCCGGGAGCATTTATTTGATTTAGAAGCTGGAACATATGAAGATGCGCCTCCAAGAGTAGCCACAAGTTAAATAGAAGGGCACACTAAAAGGTAGAACAGTCAAATGATAACTGGTCGGTTGATTCAAGGAACAAAAACGCGCCTAGAGATCTATGAACGAGGCGATGGTCCTCGGTTAATAGTAATGGTCCATGGATATAACTCTTCGGCGCGTGGCTGGAGCTTAGTCCAGGAAGCTTTAGACCCCGACAAATACTCGACAATAGCCATCAACAATCGTGGTGCAGGTGAGTCAGAGAGGCCGTTAGATGAAACATTTTATACGGTGGAAAGCTTTGCAGAAGATCTTCTAGATATAACTGCAACCATTGGTATAGAGGACTTTACGTTGATCGGACATTCTATGGGGGCAGCAACAATAACTAGATTCGCATTAGATCATCCAGGGATTGCTAACGGATTGATTCTCCTTAATTCCACACCGATGCTTGGTAGAGAAAGTCCCATTGGATGGGAGCAAGATGTAAAGAATAAATTCCGTACGGGTTCATTCAGTCTGGATTTTGGCCCTAACAAAGACAATATACCGGCCGATTTCGCACAGGGATTACAATACGATGTCGCACGTAACCCACTCGCGCGGGCCTTAGCAGGACGTCGGTCTATGGATTCTCTTGACTTGCGGGATAAGATGGGCGATCTGAACATTCCTGTGTTAGTTATAGGTGGAGATTTGGATGACACAGTTGGGGTGGATAATCTCTTACTTGATTTTCTGGCATTGCCGGAGAAACGCCGTTTTTTGCATATGTTCCACTCTGTTGGGCATTCGCCCAACTTTGAAGTCCCACACCAGTTGGCTGTGGTAATCGACGTATTTGCAGATCGAATTTATCGAGAACCAGCGTAATACTGGCGGTCAATAAAAGTGTAAAGATCGGAATTTACTTAGCAATAATGCCAGGTATCATTGATTAATATTTTTAACGATCCTTCCTTCTTGCATAACAATAGAGATTTTATTTTCCACCTGCAGCATCGCTATATCGTCTAACGGATCACCATCTACGACTATAAGATCTGCTAACTTCGAAGTTTCTATTGTTCCCAGATCATTTCCCATTCCAACTAGTTGTGCGTTTGTACGAGTCGCTGACATCAAAGCTTTTAAAGGACCTATGATGTCGGCCTTTAATTCTATTTCTAGAGCTTTCTTATCAGAGTTTATTCCAAATACATCTGCTCCTGAGGCGATTGATACTCCAACGGAGTTGGCAAGCTCGACACCTTGGGGGGCCGCTCCTTTTGCGTAGTTGATTTTATCTAATACTACTTGAGAATTTCCTTGCTCCTTCCCGAGGCGCGACATGATGTCATATGCACTGAGAGTGGGTACTAAGAACATTTCTTTCTCTTTCATTAAAAAAGCGGTTTCTTCATCTAGAAAATTCCCATGCTCTATAGACCTTACGCCGGCGTTGGCGCAATTTTTTATCCCCTCTGGGATATAGACGTGTGCCATTACTGGTTTCTTGACCACGCTTGCTTCGTATACAGCTGCAGCAATTTCCTCGAATGTGAACTGAGTTGCATCTAATGGATCAGTTGGAGATGCGGCTCCTCCCCCCGCCATAATTTTAATCTGATCTGCTCCGGTGCGCAGTTGTTCTCTTGCAGCTTGGCGTACCTGATCAACCCCATCACATATGGCAGGAGTTGGCATTATAGAATGATATGACTCATGAGGGTCGCGATCGTGCCTTTCTCTAAAATCCCCGTGACCTCCAGTTTGAGACAGAAAAGCGCAACTGATAAACATTCTCGGCCCAGGTATCATCCCACGCTCTACCGCAACTTTGAAACTCCAATCACAACCCCCAGCATCCCTTATAGTAGTGAATCCATGCTGGAGTGTGTTTTTCAAGTTCTGAGCTACGGCATATGGGTAAATTGCACCAGGGTAATCAACGTTTTCAGCGAAAAACCGGGTGTCTACAATTGCAATATGCGTGTGAGCGTCAATTAAACCAGGCATAAGAGATTTGCCTGCCAGATCAACGACTTTCGACCCTCTAGGGATAGAAGCTTGATCAACTGGCCCAACGTAACTGATCCTATTGCCAGACACGACGACAGTTCCGTTATATGGGTCTTTCCCCGTGCAATCTATGATGTTAGCGTTTTGGAAAACTATTGTTTCTCCCATGAAGTAACTCCTATTTTGGTATCTAAAAAATTATCAAGTTTGTATCGCGATACGGCACAGAATATAAATTATCCTGACACATCTAACAAGCATAGTCTCGGAAAATTAACCGTGGTAGAAAATTAACCATGTCGTCACGTATGATGCAGCAGTCAGGTTTTTGAATGCCTAGTTAAATTTTGCATTATCATAGTCTGTCAATTGACATATTCGTTTTACCTAGCAAGGTGTTCCGTTGAAAATTGCAAGAATTGGGAGAGGTTATGGAATACGGCTTAAGTATGTTTATCACAGACTATTCCATGTCACCGCATGACCTAGCAATACAAGCCGAAAAACGAGCTTTCGACTCAATATGGATTCCAGAACATACTCACATACCAGCTAGTCGAAAAACTTCATCATCAAATCATGACGTCCTTCCAATGCACTATTGGCATACCTTGGATCCTTTTATCGCCCTAACTTCGGCTGCGATGGTGACCAAGAGATTGAAACTTGCTACGGGTATATGTTTGGTTATACAACGCGATCCCATTATCACAGCTAAACAACTGGCCAGTTTAGACCAAATCTCGGACGGAAGAGTCATTTTGGGGGTTGGCGGAGGATGGAACCGTGAGGAGATAGAGAATCACGGAACTCCGTTTAAATTAAGGTGGAAGATTTTGCGAGAAAGAATCCTCGCCATGCAGGAAATATGGACTAAAGACCAGGCTGAATTCCATGGAACCCATGTTGATTTCGATCCGATCTGGTCATGGCCTAAACCAATTCAAAAACCCTATCCACCAATTTTGATGGGCGGAAATGGTCCGACAACGTTTGACCGTGTAGTAGAGTTTTGTGACGGATGGATGCCTAATCTATGGGGATTCCAAAACGAATTGGTTTTATCAACCAAGATTACTGAATTAAGACAACGGGCAGAAGCAGTAGGGCGTGATCCTTTGTCAATTAAAGTTTCAGTTTTATCAGTTCCACCTGAGAGAGATACGATTCAACGGTTAGAAAGAATAGGTGTAGACCGCGTGATATTCGACCTGCCCTCTGACACTAAAGAGAATATTCTCCCATTGCTAGAAAAATGTTCTACGGCCCGGAGTTGATGGAATTAGGTAAATTAGACCAGACGGATCTATAAGCCGGGTTCTGTCTCCCAGAAAACTGGGATGGTGACCATCTATCTAGCCCTGCAACGAATTTCAAAAACGTTGATCTCTACAAGAACTGTCGAGCGACGTTACCGTCGGGGTCTAGCAGCCTACCCGGGGACGGAGCGGGCATCCGTTGTCCCCCTATTTGGCCTTGCTCCGGGTGGGGTTTGGCCACCGCCGTGTCACCACGTGCGGTTGTGAGCTTTTACCTCGCAATTTCACCCTTACCCCATAAGCTGGGGCGGTATAGTTTCTGTGCCACTTTCCGTACCTCGATGTCAACAATAAATGTTAGTCGAGGGCCTGGGGGTTACCCAGCACCTTGCCCGCAGGAGCCCGGACTTTCCTCCCCGCTCTCAATATCTGAGAGCGCAGCGGTCACCCGATCCGTCTGGCCTTATTAATCGTACAACACTAACAATAACTAACGCTAACGTTTTGCCTAAAAATCGCATCACATTCAATAAAATATGCCGCATAAATCCTAGGCTTGCTCTTTAACCATTGTTTTGGTTGATCGAATCACGGTTCGAAATACGACGCAACGTTTTAATTGATTACAAATTCCACCGTATCGTATAATAAAGCAAGATTTTTCATCAACGAATAAAGAGGGACGGCTATGGCTATTGAGACAGGTACCAGGAAAACTAAGGCCGGACTTGCCCAGATGCTAAAAGGTGGAGTTATTATGGATGTAGTCACGGCGGAACATGCCGTGATCGCGGAAGAGGCCGGCGCTTGCGCGGTGATGGCGTTAGAAAGGGTTCCCTCTGATATCAGAGCCACTGGTGGGGTCGCCCGAATGTCTGATCCCACTAAGATTATAGAGATACAGGAGGCCGTAACGATTCCGGTTATGGCAAAATGCCGGATCGGTCATTTCGTCGAGGCTCAAGTGCTTGAAGCACTTGGAGTAGATTATATCGACGAATCCGAAGTTCTTACACCGGCTGACGAATCGCACCATGTTTGGAAACACGATTTCATCACCCCCTTTGTCTGTGGATGCCGTGATTTGGGTGAAGCGTTGCGCCGAATAGCGGAGGGCGCGACGATGATTCGCACTAAAGGTGAAGCTGGCACTGGAGATATCGTAGAGGCTGTCCGTCACAATCGGGCGGTGCAAGGCGAAATACGCAAAATTCAAAATATGTCCGAGGATGAACTCGCCACAGAAGCCAAAAACTTAGGTGCCCCATTAGAACTAGTCCAAGAAGTTAAACGTCAAGGGAGAATGCCGGTAGTTAATTTTTCAGCAGGGGGTGTTGCAACACCGGCCGATGCGGCATTGATGATGCATTTAGGGGCCGATGGTGTGTTTGTAGGGTCTGGCATATTTAAATCATCAAACCCTTCCGCCATGGCTGATGCGGTTGTGAAAGCTGTCACGCATTATAAAGATCCTAAAATCCTAGCTGAAATTTCAAAGGGGCTGGGCGCAGCTATGCCAGGATTATCTGTTAAGAGCATGAAGGAAGAAGATCTTCTGTCTACTCGAGGCTGGTAAATTGTTCACGACTAACCTCTAGGAGCATTGTACATATTGATCGTTGGAGTTCTGGCCGTGCAAGGAGACTTCGCGGAACATGTAGCTGTCCTCGAGAAATTGGGAGCAGAAGTTGTCGAAGTACGGTTGCCCAGAGATTTGAATAATCTAAGTGCGCTAATTATTCCAGGCGGTGAAAGTACGACTCAGCGTAGACTGCTCGATCTTTACGAATTAACAGAACCCATTAGGAGTTACGCAAACACGGGCAAACCAGTCTGGGGAACCTGTGCCGGGATGATTATCTTGGCACGAGCTTTGACTGACGATCGGCCGGAACCATTAAAGTTGATGGATATATTGGTTAGTCGTAATGCTTATGGCCGGCAAGTAGATAGTTTTGAAACAGATTTAATTTGCTCGGAATTGGGGCCAGAACCGTATAGAGCTGTTTTTATAAGGGCACCATTGGTTGTCCAGATCCTTAACGATGAAGTCGTAGTCCTTAGTGAGTTGCCAGATGGAACCCCAGTGGCGGTGCGACAAGGCAACCTTCTGGCGACGTCGTTTCACCCAGAGTTAACATCGGATGTTCGATTCCACAAATATTTCTTAGGTTTAGTTGATCCAAATTGCAAGGATCAATAAATGTGTCCACTAGCACTATAAGTTCTACAGTGAGACGTCTATGAACATCGTTGGTCAAAATGATAGGAGCAGCTATACCACGCAACTAGGGATTCAGGATGATTTAGAACTATTATTGCAATGTCTGCCGCCTAGGGTGGTGAACCCGCTGAAACAACGCGATGACTTAAATAATCTGTTAGAGGTAGTGTTAGATTTAGCTAGACCCCCAGAAGCACGATTCTCAACCGGAGATGTAATAATAGATGAATCGTCAGTTTCTGATATAGATATTGATTTTGTAACTAGTAGTGTAAGCGAATTCGGGGAGGATAACCGGAGTGGCATAGAGAGGACTTTACACAGAATTTCAGCAATAAGAAACCGGAAAGGGCGAATATTAGGAATTACATGCAGAGTTGGTAGAGCTGTTTTCGGAACGATTCAAATCATTGAAGATTTGATACTGTCCGGAAAAAGCGTGCTCCTTTTGGGTAGGCCTGGTGTTGGAAAAACCACTATGCTCCGCGAGGTTGCCAGGGTATTGGCGGATACTGCGAAAAAAAGAGTGATTGTCGTGGATACATCAAATGAAATTGCCGGCGATGGAGACATACCCCATCCAGGGATAGGGCATGCTCGCAGGATGCAAGTGGCATCTCCGATACTTCAGCATGCGGTCATGATAGAAGCTGTAGAAAACCATATGCCGGAGGTGATAATAATTGACGAGATGGGAACTGAATTGGAAGCTTCTGCTGCTAGGACTATTGCCGAACGGGGTGTTCAATTGATTGCCACAGCCCACGGGAACACACTTGATAATTTGATTATCAACCCCACGCTTTCTGATCTTGTAGGGGGAGTTCAAACAGTTACACTCGGAGATGATGAAGCCCGGATCCGTGGGACACGAAAAACAGTACTTGAGCGTAAAGCACCTCCAACATTTGGAGTTGTAGTTGAAATACAAAGCTGGGATAAAGTAGCTGTACACGATGATGTTGCACAAGTAGTGGATTCATGGTTAAGGGGCTATCCCTTGATGCCCGAAATCCGTAGTTTAGATGACGAAGGTAATTCTGTACGATCTCGAAAAATGGTTTCTTCTCGAGATATCAGAACAGATGTTAAATCTATCTCAAGGACCGAGCAGTACGCTGGAGACGATATTCCGACCGCTGGGGCCCGGAAACCTCAGGTATTCCTTTTCGGAGTAGGTCGGGACAGATTAGAGCAAGCTGTTAATGATGCTGGAGTTAAAGTAGACATTGTAAATGAACTTAGAAGCGCGGATCTCGTGTTAACAACCAAATCTCATTACAGACGTGGGTCACGGGTGGTCCAGATAGCTGAAGAAACCGGAACTCCGGTGTACGTGGTCCGAAAAAATTCTGTACCACAAATCCAACAATTTCTTCGAGGGGTCTTGAACCGACCAGACGAAGACAGAACAATGGATTCATCTCTCCAGGAAGCTCATTTAGCCGCCCAAAGGATCCTAGATGGAGAAGGGCAAGTAGATTTGCCTCCACAGCGAGCGTATGTGAGACGATTGCAGCATCTTTTAGCAAAAAAATATAATGTGATCTCTGATAGTAATGGATTAGAGCCATATCGTTACGTTAGATTCACACGAGGACAATGATGGGGGCCAATTGCACACCTTCTGCCTTGGGCTTCTTAATAGTTTTCGAAGGAATTGATGGATCAGGGAAATCAACCCAGGCAAAACTGTTAACGGATAAACTACTGCAAAACGGATATGACACTATACTTACCCGAGAACCTGGTGGGACTTCCTTTTCAGATACCCTCGGAATTTGGTTAAAACAATTTCCCAACCGCCTAGACCTCACCGAGCTTTTTCTTTTTTCAGCCGCTAGGTCTGAGCACGTGAATCAATTGATTGCTCCAGCATTATCGCGAGGTAAAATTGTGGTATGCGATAGATTTACTGGTTCAACTATAGCCTATCAAGGGTACGGAAGAGGAATTGA
>VEXF01000044.1 GCA_009391275.1 SAR202 cluster bacterium AD-804-J14_MRT_500m
AGAATATACTCCCACACCGACCCTCTAGTAAGCAGTTAAAGCTGTCGGCTACCTAGAATTATCTTATGGAACAGCTATAATTATTTATATAAATACAACTGAGGGACAAGGAAATAGCTCAGCGGTAGAGCGGGCGGCTGTTAACCTACTTCTCTGAATTCACCTTCTACAGTGTCATCATCGTCAGGTTTATTCGCTTCAGGTGTCTGCTCGGCTTCAGAATCTTGAGCCTGGGGTTCTGCTTGGCTGTAAACTTCCTGTCCGAGCTTCTGCAGGCTGCTGTTAAGATCTGTTATTGCAGCTTGCATCCCAGCTATATTCCCTTGTTCAATGGCTCCACTAAGGGTCGCCACCTTGGCCTCTGCCTCTTCTTTAGTTTCTGAGGATATCTTGTCGGCATTATCTTGGATTAACTTTTCCGTTGTGTAGACTAGGCTGTTCGCTTGGTTTCGAGTCTCCATATCAGTCCGTTTTTGCTGGTCTTCCTCGGCGTGAGTAGCTGCCTCCTGAACCATTTGATCTACTTCTTCTTTCGCTAGACCAGAACTAGGTTGGATAACAATTTTTTGTTCCTTCCCAGTGCCTGTGTCTTTTGCCGAGACGCTCAGGATACCGTTGGCGTCTATGTCGAAAGCAACTTCAATCTGGGGCATTCCTCGGGGGGCTGGAAGGATCCCATCCAAGATGAATCGTCCTATGGACTTATTGTCAGTAGCCATGGGTCGTTCACCTTGAACTACGTGAATTTCAACACTGGTCTGATTATCCCCAGCGGTGGAAAAATTCTCGCTCTTAGACGTAGGAATAGTAGTGTTCCTGCTGATCAACGGTGTGGCTACGCTACCTAAAGTCTCGATTCCGAGTGTGAGTGGAGTGACATCTAATAAAAGTAGATCTTGGACGTCGCCTTGTAGTATACCAGCTTGTAACGCTGCCCCGAGCGCTACTGCCTCATCCGGGTTAACGGTTCGGTTCGGCTCCTTCCCGAATATAGCCTTGACTTTTTCCTGAATTACCGGAGCCCGTGTCATACCTCCAACAAGAATTACTTCATCGATTTCTGAGGCAGAAAGTCCAGAATCTTCAATGGCTTGTCGGCAAGGTTGTTCCGTTCTATTTACGAGTTCAGAAACCATCTGTTGGAATTCGGCCCGAGATAACGTCTTAAGCAAGTGTTTAGGACCCGTAGCGTCAGCGGTGATAAAGGGGAGGTTGATTTCTGTTTGGATGACGCTAGACAGCTCGACCTTAGCTTTTTCAGCTGCTTCCCTTAAACGTTGCAAAGCCATCCGGTCTTGACCTAAGTCAATTCCAGTTTCCTGTTTAAATTCATTGATAACCCATTCCATAATCTGTTGGTCAAAGTCGTCGCCTCCTAGGAAGGTGTCACCGTTCGTAGATTTGACTTCGAAAACGCCATCACCCATTTGTAAAATGGTAATGTCAAAAGTGCCACCTCCCAAATCGAAAACCGCCAAGGTACCTTCGGTATTCTTTTTGTCTAAACCATATGCCAGGGAAGCAGCGGTAGGTTCGTTGATGATCCGCAGAACCTCTAAACCAGCAATTTGTCCGGCATCTTTGGTTGCCTGTCTTTGAGAATCGCTGAAGTACGCAGGTACCGTGATAACGGCTTGTGAAATGGATTCTCCTAGTTTAGATTCCGCGTCTTGTTTAATTTTTTGTAGGACCATGGCTGCAATTTGCGGAGGAGCGTAATCTTCTTCACCCATTTTGACATAGGCGTCACCGTTGGCAGACTTCACAATCTTGTAGGGCAGTACACTGGCCGCACGTTGGGTTTCTGCATCGTCAAACTTTCTTCCCATTAGCCGTTTGACTGAAAATACTGTGTTTTCAGGGTTGGTTACGCCTTGGCGTTTGGCCATCTGACCTACATATCGCTCGCCAGAACGGGTGTTTACTGCCACCACTGAAGGCGTAATTCGTCCGCCCTCTGCGTTTTCTACAACGATGGGTTCTCCTGCCTCGACGACACTTCCCACCGAGTTAGTAGTTCCTAAATCTATTCCAAGGACCTTCGCCATCTCTAAGTCTCCTTAATTTCTTGAAACTATGTTTCCGCCTGAGTTTCCTTAATTTCTGCTTGAGGTTTCACCGATACCAGGACCTGTGCCGGCCGTAAGATTTTGTCGTGCAGCCGGTATCCGGGTCTTATTACATGAACAACCTGTCCGTCATCATGATCTGCTGATTCCACCTGTCCTAAAGCTTCGTGTTCTGCCGGATGAAAAGGTTTGTCTTGAGCATCTATCTTAGTTATGCCTTCGGATTCTGTAACCGTGGTAAGTTTACGATGGATAAGTCTAAATCCATCAAGCCAGGCCTGTTGCGAAGCGTCAGTTGGAGCTTGATCGAAGGCCATGGTGAATTCGTCCAGCGTTGTTAATAGCTGGTTAAGCAACCGTGTGTTGGCCCGTTTAATAGCTTCGGATTTTTCTTCTTCGGAACGGCGTCGATAGTTTATCAGATCAGCTTGGGCTCTTTGCATTGAGTTTTGATATTGATCTCTATCACGAACTGCCTCTTGCAACTCATCTTCCAAAGTCAATGGGTTGTCTTGATCAGTGATCTCTTGTTGATCGCTATTATTAATTTCCTGCGCAGGCTTTTTTTCAGTATTATGCTCCATCAGATTTTAGTTCAGGCCTCCCTATCTGGATCCATCGGTAAGTTAAGGCTCTCAAACAAATTTTTAATTTCGCTGTCAAATATGACGTTTATTGCTCGGATGCGGGCTTTAGTGTTAATGCGCCTCTGCATCTCTAGCAGGTTGGTTACAAGATTAAGGGCAAATTCGACTCCAGCAAGATTCATCCCAAGGTTTTTTTCTAGATAACGGATCAGTCGAAGTTTAGTTAAGTCTTCGTCTGAATAGAGTCGGAGCATGCCTTCAGTTCGGGAAGGTTGTACCAATCCAAGTCTTTCGTATTTTCTCAACGTCTGTGGATGCATGCGTAGTATACGAGCGGCTACACTGATGATATATACGCCTCGTATCCTGCCATCATGATGCATGTCATCTTTGGATTCCTTTTGCGAAGACCTCCCGTGCTCTACAGACAACTGCTCTGGGCGAGGGCGAACAAACTGGAAATTTGTTTCAGTCTCGTCTACGCTTGATCGCTCTTGGAATATAAATCTACGGCTACTATTCATGACTCAAATAATATATATACCATGAATATTATAACTTGATATAAGTCATGTCAAGGTCTCTATAACTCAAGCGTCACCGGAAGCTCGTCGGGCCTCTAAAGTTTAATTGTTACGACCTCGGATGATATGTGATGTTTACAACTGATATTGGTGGGGATTAGCTATAAATTCTAGGGTTGGCGACTTTGACGATGTTAGTTTTTGATAGAATCTGTTTGGAGAACAACTATTCCTCCATTGTCTCTAGGAGTATCTCGGATAAATTTTGGGCGATAGACAGTTTGGCTTCTGACATAGATTGAACCTCTTCCGGGTCGAAGCCAGGGGCAATTTCTCGCATCAAGAAACCGTTAGGTGTCACTTCAAAAAGAGCAAGATCAGTTACGAGAAGCTTTACTACTCCTACTGCGGTCACGGGCAAAGTACATTTTTTGAGCAACCTAGGTTCGCCTTCGCGGGTAGTGTGTTGCATGGCGATGAATACCTGCTTCGCACCAACTGCAAGATCCATAGCACCACCTATGCCGCCTCCACGTCGACCCGCAGTTTTCCAATTAGCGAAATCCCCATTTTCTGCCACTTGGTAGGCGCCCATAACCGTTAAATCAAGCATTCCACTCCGTATGATGGCAAACGAATCTGCATGATGAACAATCGATGCTCCATCTACCAAGCCGACGTACTGGCCTCCCGCATTTACTAAATGAAGATCCTCTTCGCCTTTGGGGTAGATGGAGCCATAGCCAATCACACCGTTTTCTGAGTGAAAGATGATTTCTTTGTTGTCCTGTTTATGGTTAGAACAAAGCGTAGGAATCCCTATCCCTAGGTTGACCAACCAACCATCCTGAAATTCTCTAGCGAGTCTATTCGCCATGTCTTGTCGGCTAAGTCTTTGTTTTTTTTCTGCCATCTGTTGTTGACACTCCTCGGGATGCACCAATTTAGAAAATAAGTCTATCGGTAAACTATAGTCTCCCAAATGTCGTGCTCCTGAATTTGCACTATCCTTTCTACACATATTCCTGGTGTGTGGACTGAATCAGGATCCATAGCTCCGATATTTAGAATGTCGTTTTCAACTTCTACAAACGTGTGTTTGGCTGCCATGGCCATAATAGGGTTAAAGTTCCTTTGGGAAAGCCTGTACCGAAGGTTACCGAACTTATCACTTTGATATGCACGGATAAAAGCGTAGTCGGCATGAAGGGGGTATTCTAGGACGTACTCTTTCCCGTCAATATGTCGGTGTTCTTTCGCTTCAGCTAACTCGGTCCCGACTGCGGTCCTAGTGTAAAACGCTCCGATACCGGCTGCCGCGGCCCTGATGCGTTCTGCTAGTGTCCCTTGCGGGACCAATTCACCGTCGATGATGCCGTCGTTATAGAGCTTCTCGAATGCGGTGGCTTGTGAAGGATGAGGTGCTGCTGTGAATGCACAAATCACCTTGCTTACTTGTCCTGCCCCTACAAGCGCTCCAAGATCTATTCTTTTATCATTGGGGCCTGCACCCGGATGATTGGATATAGCTGTGAGTCCTTTAGCCTCTTGTCTGAGAAGTGCGGCTATCAGATTCCGTGGTGTGCCGGGTCCGGCGAACCCCGGAATCATTATGGTAGCGCCATTTGGTATGTCAGCTACCGCTTCGTCAAAACTTGTTATCACTTTGTTCCGCATAGTTAGGACCCTCGTATTACGTTTCAAATGCCTTAGATATTATCCCACAAGTGGAAACGCTACCAGAAGAGCCGTCATGATGCCATAGTGGTACTGGTTCTGGGAAACCGTCACAATCATGGTAACTTCCGTTATAAATAACAAAGGAGCGGTTGGTCATGAAATCTGCGTATGAGGGGAGCGTGAGGGCTCCTGAATTCCCCGGAGAACTCAAATGGCTTAATTCGCTGGATCCGGTTTCGGTGACAGACCTGAGAGGGAAGATAGTCATATTAGATTTTTGGACGTATTGTTGAATTAATTGCATGCACATCTTGCCGCAGTTGCGGAGGTTAGAAGAGAAATATCAGAATGAACTGGCGGTCATAGGCGTTCATTCTGCCAAATTCCCTTCGGGGCAGGAGACTGAGAATGTGCGTATGGCCATTCTTAGGTATGGAGTCACCCATCCGGTAGTTAATGATAGCGAATTTTTGGTATGGCAGTCGTACGGTTGTCAGGCATGGCCTACAATAATCTTTTTGGATCCTGAAGGTAGAATATTAGGTCGTCATGAAGGGGAGATTTCATTCGACGTTCTTGATCGGCTCATTGGCAGCATGGCGGAATCGTTGAAGTCCGAAGGTAGGTTGCATTGTCATCCATTGAAATATCGTCCTGAACGCCAAGAGATTTCTTTACTATCGTTTCCTGGAGGAGTGCTAGCTGACGGGACTAAAAACCGCCTATTCATCTCAGATTCAAATAACAACCGTATTTTGCAGACTGACCTAGATGGCGACCTGAAGAGAGTCATCGGCGGTGTCACACCTGGTTTTCAGGATGGGGATTACGTTGCGGCCGAATTTAATCATCCTCAAGGCTTGGCACTTTATGAAAATTTCTTGTATGTGGCCGACACAGAGAATCATGCTATTAGAAAGATAGATCTGGAAGAACGATATGTGCAGACTCTTGTTGATAAGGGGAGCCAATCCAAGATATGCGATTATGAGGGACAATCTCATGGTACTGCGTTGAATTCCCCTTGGGACCTGACTGTGCATGGTAGCGGACTCTACATTGCTATGGCAGGATCTCATCAGATTTGGAAATTCGACCTTATGAGGGGAGAGTTATTGGCCCACGCCGGCAATGGTAAGGAGAACATAGTGGATGGTCTGTCAGATTCTGCGCAGCTAGCCCAGCCCAGTGGAATTGTCTCCGATGATAAACGTCTGTACTTCGTCGATAGTGAAACAAGCTCTGTTCGCTTCGTTGGATTAAGCAAGAATAGCTTTGTAGGCACTATAGTTGGACAAGGCCTCTTCAAATTCGGAGATGTTGATGGTATGGGATCTGAAGTTCGTTTACAGCATCCGATGGCCGTGGAGTATAGTGATAATATGTTGTATGTGGCAGACAGTTACAATCACAAAATCAAAAAAATCGATCCAGTGGCTCGAACAACTACTACATTGCTTGGAACCGGCATGAGGGGACATTGTGATGGATCCGGAAAATCCGCCACTTTTTACGAACCATCTGGATTGTCTATTGCCGGTGACAAATTATTCATAGCTGACAC
This sequence comes from SAR202 cluster bacterium AD-804-J14_MRT_500m, assembly GCA_009391275.1. The sequence goes on from VEXF01000044.1 coordinate 6,425, forward strand.
TAACAACAATGCAATTCGAATATCCGACCTGTCAGGCCAAAAAGTCATTACATTGCAGATCCGAGGGATGTGATTGCTGGTCTTTCATGCCTGAATTGAAACAAGTTGTTATATATACGGATGGCTCGTGTATTGGGAATCCAGGGCCCGGAGGGTTTGGAGTTGTTCTACTACAAGCTGGTAGCCGAAAAGAATTATCGGGGGGCTATCGTATGACCACGAATAACCGGATGGAAATTCTGGCGGTAATAGCAGGTCTGCGGTCATTAGATGAGCCGAGCAGAACAACGGTCTATAGCGATTCACAGTATGTGGTCAACACAATTGAGAAAGGATGGGCGAAACGTTGGAAAGCGAACGGATGGTTTAGAAACAAGAAAGAACGTGCCGTAAATCCGGATCTATGGGATGCATTGTTGGATCTATGTCAAACTCACGAAGTGAAATTCAGCTGGTTACGAGGCCACTCTGGTCATGTCGAAAATGAACGATGCGATCGCCTTGCTGTAGCCGCTGCTACTGGAGCAAATCTTGAGGTCGATGTTGCTTACGAAAGTTTGGACTCATTCAAAAATTAGGTCTTGTAATTAGCAGGACTGATCTTTGGTGTCAGCCTAGCCATCCCCAAGCATAAGAAGCTTAGCCTCTTCTGGTTTATCAACTAACATAGCAACACCGTTAACTGCGACATCTACGGCTTCTTCAATAACGTCCAAACCCAGACGACCTCCATCAGGGTGCATCATGAGACGAAATGCAGGTGCTGCACCGGGGCCAGAAGTTACTGGTATGGTCACGATGCCGAATTTTTGTAGCAATACAAATGATGCAGCAACACTTAATTCAGATGATACTAGTTTAATCTCCCTGCCTCCTGCCTTTTTTTTGACTAGAGAACCGAAGTCTTGGTCAGAGATAGCAACCCCGGGCCCTGCTTGGTATACGACGTCTCCGTAGGACTTTTTCAATCTGCGGTGTAGTTCCCGGGCTAGAGCACCTGCTTCCTCTACTGGACCTGGTTGTAATGCCTGCATTCCACGCAGACCTGCGACGTAGTGTCCGGTTTGAGCCTCCAGACCAAACAGGAATACCTTAGCGTAGATTTCATCTATTATCTCTCGCTTTGCCACTACGGCAGCACCTCGAGGACCAGGCACGTGTTTGTCTAGCGACCAGACTGATACATCTACATCGCCAAGGTCGAAACTCGGAGGCTCTTGGTAAAATGTCATGCGGGAATACATATGGGCATCATCTAACACCACCATAATGCCTCTGGACTTAGCCATGGATACGGCCTTTTTCACATCCGCTGCGTCTAGGTGATATTTTTGCGGAGTCACAGGAGTGATCACTAACGCTCGCCATGTTCCTTCATTGAATGCGGCGTCGAGATCAGATAACGTTCTTGCCTCGAAAAACTCTCCTCCAGCTAGCTCCACGGCTTGTTGAACCGAAGGGTGAGACCTGCCATCTGGTATTAAGGAAAGGATTCTGTCGCCGTCGGTTACCAGCGCTAACATGACACCTAACATTCCTGATGTGACTCTGTTGCAGATCACCCCACCGTGATGCGCTGAGTCGCCGCCCATGATTTTTATTGCCAGTTCTTCCGCCTGTCCTCCGAAGAATACTTCGAAGTCTATCTGAGATGAGATTAGTGGAAGATCTTCAGCGTCCAGTGGAAAGCTTCGGACCAGACCAGTAAGATCGTAAATGCTGGAACGGCCGTTTGCGGCTACTCGATTTCGGATTAATTGGCGTCCATGGAGTGTTTTTTTGGCCGCGGCTACATGTCCATCCAATACTGTGCCTAGTTGGTAACTATCAGGTGGTTTCAACCAAGAATTTTCGTTTGTTGATATACGGTTAGTCATGGATACACCGTCTTGTTTAGTTTGGGACTACACTCAATAGATGTCTGGTTGAATGTATCCGCGTCCCGAGAGTGGTTGTAGGATACACTTGTGTGCACCCGCTGTGGAACCCGTGCTGGATGAGAGGATCTGAAATACTGGAATTCAACATTAGATGCAACGGTAAAACGGTGTTGTAACTAGGTAGAATTGTAGAGGGATAGCAATTCTAGTTTAAAATCCTTATTTTTAATTCATAGGTGGCGCTGATTAACGAGATAAATAGAAAAAGCCAGTCCAATGATCATGATCACGGGACGCCACGACTCTTCTATGGATGGTGGGTTTTGGCTGCTGGATTGGTAGCCATGACTATTGTGGCCGCTACCACGTGGCAGGCTACAGGAACGTTCCTAGTGGCATTGGAAGATGAATTTCAATGGAAACGGACAATCCTCGCCCTGGCCTTCTCATTATCTCGGACTGAAGGTGCGGTGATGGGACCCGTTGAAGGTATGCTGACAGATAAGCTAGGCGGGCGATTGACTATGTTAATTGGGTTTCTAATTTGTGGGACGGGATTCTTTTTGTTCGTCGGCATCCGTGATCCGCTAACATTCTTTGGGGCGTATCTTATCATAACTATAGGCGCCGGTTTAGCCGGATTTATTCCCATGATGACCATCATCAATTACTGGTTTGTTAGAAACAGGACACGTGCTATGTCTTTAATGTTTGTGGGAGGTTCGCTTGGAGGCGCCTTGAACCCATTATTGGCCTGGGGAATTGAAAATTACGGTTGGCGCTGGACTGCGGGCGGGATAGGAGCCTTCTACATGTTAGTGACGCTCCCCATAGTAATGCTGATCAGGGATAGGCCGGAACAATACGGTCTGCGGCCTGATGGTGATCCACCAGAGATGGGGGATGAGTCACAAACAGGATCGCCAAACTTGTCGCACAAACCTGTTGCTGTGTACGATTATACGGTTCGTCAAGCAGTCCGGACCAAAGCCTTCTGGATTATTTCGATCACGCACGCATGCTCCGCCACGGTTTTCTCCGCCATGACGGTTCATTTGGTCCCATTTCTAACTGATCAAGGACTCTCACTTACTACTGCTGGTTTCCCTGTACTTGTAATGGCTTTGACAGCAGGCGTGTTTCAACTGGTTGGGGGATGGATGGGAGATAGGATGGACAAACGATATGTAGTTATAGGATTTATGATTGTCCATGGGTTTGCTACCTTGTTTATCTTACTGGTGAACAGATTATCGATGGCTCTGACTTTTGCTGTCTTGTCTGGCATAGGTCACGGTGGTAGAGGTCCTGCGACTGCCAGCATGCGTGGAGATTATGGAATGGGTTATCAATGAATTTAAACAGGAAACTGGAATTGACTTAGGTCAAGACCGGATGGCTTTGCAACGTTTAAGGGAAGCAGCTGAAAAAGCTAAGGTCGAGCTGTCTAGCGTCATCCAAACAGAAATCAACCTCCCCTTTATCACCGCTGACGCTACGGGTCCTAAACACTTGCTTAAGACGTTATCTCGGGCCGAATTCCAACAGATGGTTTCTGAACTCGTAAATAGAACGGAACAACCTTGCCGACAAGCCATTGAAGATTCTGGACTTTCTGCCTCAGAAATCGATGAAGTAATTCTTGTTGGAGGTATGACACGGGCTCCGGTAATTCAGGAAAAAGTCAAGGCTATATTCGGGAAGGAGCCGAACCGAACCGTTAACCCGGATGAGGCAGTAGCGCTCGGGGCAGCGTTACAAGCTGGTATACTACAAGGCGACGTCCAAGATCTACTTTTATTAGATGTCACTCCACTCACACTCGGAATCGAGACTTTAGGTAGCGTAGCCACACCGTTGATCAGCAGGAACACTACTATTCCTACGTCTAAGAGCGAGAATTTTTCCACCGCTGGGGATAATCAGACCAGTGTTGAAATTCACGTAGTTCAAGGTGAACGACCCATGGCTACTGACAATAAGTCCATAGGACGATTCATCTTGGATGGGATCCTTCCAGCCCCCCGAGGAATGCCCCAGATTGAAGTTGCTTTCGACATAGACGCCAACGGTATCCTGAGCGTCTCGGCAAAAGACACAGGCACTGGGAAGGAACAAAAAATTGTTATCCAACCTAGTTCTGGTCTAGCGAAAGAAGAAGTAGATCAAATGGTTCAGGAGGCAGCTACTCACGCCGAGGAAGACCAGCAAAAACGGACTGATATGGAGACTCGAAACCAAGCGAACAGCCTAGTCTACACAACGGAAAAGTTAATCCAAGATAATGCCGACAAGATATCCTCAGAAACTAAAGAAGAGGCAGAGGCCAAGGTGGCGACCCTTAGTGGAGCCATTGAACAAGGGAATATAGCTGGGATGCAAGCTGCAATAACAGATCTTAACAGCAGCCTGCAGAAGCTCGGACAGGAAGTTTACAGCCAAGCAGAACCCCAGGCTCAAGATTCTGAAGCCGAGCAGACACCTGAAGCGAATAAACCTGACGATGATGACACTGTAGAAGGTGAATTCAGAGAAGTAGGTTAACAGCCGCCCGCTCTACCGCTGAGCTATTTCCTTGTCCCTCAGTTGTATTTATATAAATAATTATAGCTGTTCCATAAGATAATTCTAGGTAGCCGACAGCTTTAACTGCTTACTAGAGGGTCGGTGTGGGAGTATATTCT
>VEXF01000045.1 GCA_009391275.1 SAR202 cluster bacterium AD-804-J14_MRT_500m
TTCGGTATTGGGAATTATCTCCATATGTCTTGGCGTCTCTGTTGCTCGTTTTCGTGTGGTATTTCGTAGGCCGTCGTCGCTTGCTCAATCGGATTAAATATCCAATTAGTATACGAGGTCCGATGGGTCGGATTTGTCTCGCAATATATTTGAGTGCCTTAGGGATCTTGGTTCTTGCGTTGGTTTCGCCGATAAGTAGATATTCGGGGGACCTGTTTTTTATGCACATGATCCAACATTTGCTTCTGAGCATGGTATCGGCTCCATTGTTGCTCCTGGCTAACCCAATGTCGGTGTATCTGTGGGGTATGCCTTCAACTATTCGACACCGGGTTGGATGGATGGCTCGACCGTCTGGTTCGTTACGCAAACTTATAAAGACGATGACGGTACCTATAATCGCCTGGTTGTTGTTCGTAGTTACCATATCGATATGGCACACTCCGGTTGCATACAATGCTGCGTTATCGCGGGATTACCTGCATGCTCTTGAGCATCTGTCTATGTTCGGAGTTGCTATCATATTTTGGTGGCCAGTGATCGGTTCCGCTCCGCTCCGCTCGGTTTTTCCGTACCCATTGCGATTCCTTTATTTGTTTATGGCGCTTTTTCAAAACATCATTTTGGGAGCAATTCTTACGTTCGGCAGCGGGCCGGTATATTCTTATTACGAGGCTGCACCCAATCACTGGGGCGTTACTGCGAGTTTCGATCAACAACTGGGAGGGATCATAATGTGGCTACCCGGATCGATGATGTTTTTTGGAGTGATTTCGATTTTGCTGTTTATTTGGCTTGAGCAAGAAGAAACTCGTAATGCGAAATTTCAGCGCGATCAAGAAACTCGACATCGGTTTTTTCAAGAGAAGTTAAAACTGAGGTGATGAGACAATCCGGAACAACGGAAGTTCAAGGCAACATGGGCCGTTTGTCATTGTTTAAGATCATGGATTTGCCTTGACTCCAGCATCCTCCAATTGGTACGGTGTTCGTGAAATTTTTTACAGACGGTTCATGTTCGTTTTTGGGAAAGGCTTAGGCAGGAGCAAAAGTTGGCATCAAGGCTGTTCTCGCGCCATTGGGTGGTATTACTCGCCCTCCTATCTATAGCCTTATTTTTTACAGGCTGTTACCCGTCCCATCCACAATCGGTTTTCGATCCCAAGGGGCCAGTTTCAGATAACCAGCTTACTCTGTTCTATGTGATATTCTGGGCGGCTGTCGCAGTTTTCATCGTGGTAATCGGAGTATTTGGATTAACTCTTTTTAAATTCAGAGCTAGAAGTGGCCACTCCGATCGGCCAGTTCAGGTCCATGGTAACAGGACTCTCGAAATAGCTTGGACCGTAGCACCGGCACTTTTGCTAGCAGCCATCGCTGTGATGACCATTCGAAGCATATTTGAATTAAACGAACCTCCGTCTGATCATCCGATGCAGATTGACGTGATGGCCCACCAATGGTGGTGGGAGATCGGTTACCCAGAATTTAATATCACCACAGCTAACGAGATCGTGGTACCAGTTAACACCGATGTTTCTTTCAAATTAGACTCTAACGACGTGATACATAGTTTTTGGGTTCCTAAATTAGCAGGGAAACAAGACATAATCCCTAACAAGACAAACAACACTTGGTTCAGGGCTGACGAAGCCGGAGTTTATCAGGGTCAATGTGCCGAATTTTGCGGAATAGCGCATGCGTTGATGCGGTTCCATGTCAAAGCAGTGTCACAAGAAGAGTTTGATCGCTGGGTGACTAGCCAACAAGGTCCACCGGCAACACGAACGGGCAATGGCGCATTAGGACAGCAAGTTTTCCTGACTAAAGGATGTATCGTATGCCATAGCATATCAGGGCCTGATACTGATGATCTTCGTCAAGGAAGAACCGAAGCTTTCATGGCAGGAAAGGCCGAATGGACGGAAGGTGAGCCCAATCAGACTCACGGCCCTAATCTGACCCATTTTGCTAGTCGAAGCAACCTGGCAGGTGGAATTCTTGAAAACACAGAAGAGAACTTAAGGAGTTGGCTTACGGATCCTGAAAAGATGAAACCGGGGAATCGAATGAGCAGGCTTGGGATGGCATTTAACCATCCTGACGCTAGCAACAAACTGACCGCTGAAGATATAGATTTGTTAGTAGAGTATCTGCTCCCGCCCCCAGAACTGGGCGCGCCAGAAGATCAGGATGGGGGATCTATCGCAAAGCGGTCTCCAGAGGTCATCCTAAATGAAGTGGGATGCGGTAGTTGCCATACTTTGGATGAAGTAGATGGTATGAATGGCACCATAGGACCTGAGTTAACTGGCCTGGGGGCCAGAGCAGGAACTAGGGAGTCTGCCCTAACTGCCGAAGAATATATCCGTGAATCTATTGAGATGCCTGGAGCCTACGTGGTAGACGGCTTCTCTAACCTTATGCCATCCTTGAGAGATTCCATGACTAATGACGAACTTGATGTTCTAGTGGAATATTTACGGAATCTAGAATGAACAGCATGTACGTAAATATAAGATATAACGGCTCGCTGCCTTATAACATTGATTTTCCGGTTCCTTTAGGAGTCAGGTAATGGCAATGGTCAACACCGTCATAAACGGGATGCTCAAAAGGCCTGTAGCACCGACAGGTCTTTTGTCGTGGATTACCACGATTGATCATAAGCGTATTGGTATTCTCTATGGAACTACAGCTTTTATCATGTTTATTATTGGCGGCATTGAAGCGCTCATGATGAGACTTCAATTGTCGCAGGCCGAAGCTGGAGTGGTTAGTCCAGAGGTATACAACCAGCTTTTTACTATGCATGGGACGACCATGATTTTTCTAGTGATAATGCCGATGGGAGCGGCTTTCTTTAACTTCATAATTCCTCTTTTGATAGGTGCTAGGGACGTAGCGTTTCCGAGGCTGAATGGCTTCAGCTATTGGATGTTTCTATTCGGAGCAATCTTGTTAAATGTCAGCTTTCTGACTGGAGGAGCCCCTTCAGTAGGCTGGTTTGCCTATTCACCGCTCACTAGCTCAGCCTATTCTGTCGGACATGGCGTTGATTACTGGATTCTAGGACTACAAGTCCTGGGAATATCTTCCTTAGCAGCAGCTTTTAATTTTATTGTCACCATCGTCAATATGCGGGCTCCCGGCATGACAATGATGCGTATGCCTGTTTTTGTCTGGATGACCTTGGTGGTATCTTTTCTCTTGGTGCTTGCGTTTCCTATAATCACGGTTGCGATCACCTTGCTGCTGTTTGACCGTATGTTCGGAACGACCTTCTTTGATACCACCGCCGGAGCCAATCCAGTATTGTGGCAACATCTCTTTTGGGCATTTGGGCACCCTGAGGTTTACATACTCATATTGCCAGCTATGGGTATCGTGTCTGAGATAATCCCGGTGTTCTCTAGGAAACCCTTATTTGGATATACAGTTGTGGTGATGTCCGGGGTGCTTATTGGCTTTATGGGTTGGGGTGTATGGAGCCATCACATGTTTACTGTGGGGCTGGGTCCAGTTGCGGACTCTGCTTTCGCTCTCATTACTATGTTCATTGCAGTTCCGACAGGGATTAAGATTTTCAACTGGATCGCTACAATGTGGGGTGGGTCTGTGCGCTTTACTACTCCAATGCTATTTGCATTGGGATTTGTTGCGATGTTCGTAATAGGTGGGATTAGCGGAGTGATGCATGCAGTTGCCCCCTCGGATACACAGCAAAGCGACACATATTTCATAGTTGCCCATCTTCATTACGTTTTGTTTGGAGGAAGTATATTCGGGCTTTTTGCTGGGTTCTATTATTGGTGGCCAAAAGTTTTTGGTAGAGTTCTGAATGAGGTTGTCGGCAAGATTAACTTCTGGCTAATTTTCATAGGGTTTAACGTCACCTTTTTCCCAATGCATTTTCTTGGATTGGATGGAATGCCAAGACGTGTTTATACGTATGCAGAAGGACAGGGATGGGAGTTCTGGAATATTGTCGCCACCATAGGAGTGTTCATTATTGGACTTGGAGTATTCGCCTTTTTACAGAATGTCTGGCATAGCCATCGACATGGAGAAAAAGCACCAGCGGACCCATGGGATGGCCGTACTCTTGAATGGTCGATCTCATCGCCTCCTCCAGAATACAACTTCGCCCGTATACCTACAGTTAAAGAACGGGACGCTTTTTGGCATTATAAGTACTCAGAAGATTCAGAAGGTAGACCTGTATCGGTAGTTAGAGGATCGGCTGAAGAGTCCGAGCCAGATACTGGAAGCATACATATGCCTACTCCGTCCTTTTATCCAATAATCCTTGCGGCTGGGTTAACTATGATTTCCGGTGGATTACTGTCTCATATTTCGCTAAGTATCATCGGCGGCATTGTGGCAGTGGATGCTATATACGGATGGGCTTTCGAACCACCGATTGAGCCCTCAGCTAATGACACTCACGGAGGTCATTAGCAGTAATGGAATATACTCAGGACGTTTCTCACGAGTACACATCCACCGGTTTAAATCACCGGAAGCTATTGATGTGGATCTTTCTTGGATCCGAATGTCTTTTCTTCGGTTCGCTGATAGCTGTCCACATGATAAATCGTGGTGCGGCTGATCTTATCCATGGACAGTCCCCTGCTTGTCTTTTAGACATACCCATTACTTCCACTAGCACCTTCGTGCTCCTAATGAGCAGCCTTGCAATGGTTCTAGCCGTAAACGCAGCTGACAGGGGCAACATAAAAAACCTGCGCATTTGGCTATTTCTTACAGCTCTTCTCGGATCTGGCTTCTTGTTATTCCAGGTGTATGAGTTCAACTTATTTGTTGACGAAGGACTCACCATTGGAACGAATTTATTCGGATCAACATTCTTTACGTTGACAGGGATCCATGGCACGCATGTCACTATTGGAGTTATCTGGCTGCTTTCTGTGTTGATGATTAGTTTTATTCGACCACAGATGTTCACGGGAAACCCGTTGAACGTAGATCTGGTGGGGCTTTATTGGCACTTCGTAGATATTGTGTGGATTGTTATTTTTACCGTAGTGTACCTTGTAGGTTCCTTCGGCGTGACCTGCGCAGGTTAGATTAAGGGAGACCTGGATGGTAGAACACCGACATCCTACTGAAAAGCCGCATCCACAGCCTGGGTTTTACGTGGCTGTGGGAATCATTCTTGCGATAATTACCGCCATAGAGGTAGCGGTTTTTTATGTGGACGTGTCTGGCACTGTCATGATGCCGATTTTTATAGGTCTATCCGTCATAAAATTCTGGATGGTCGTGGCCTTTTTCATGCATTTGAAGTACGACCATAAGCTATTCTCAGTGTTTTTCACCGGTGGGCTGGTCCTAGCGATAGGAGTGATGCTTGGTCTGATAGCATTGTTCCAGAATTTTGATATCGGTGATGCCAACATCGCGAAAGCTGATGCCAATGGGGCTGCTCACGTGGAGAAAATAAACACGACCGTCCAGTCTACACCTACGCCAATACCTGAATCTCCACAGACTGTCACACCTGGTTCAGAAGGAGAAGGCAGCCAAATTTTCATAGCTAAAAGCTGTGGTGCTTGCCACACAATAGATGGACTTTCGGGTGCTATAGGTGCAGTAGGGCCTGAATTAAGTGGTCTAGCGTCACGAGCGGCTGCCAGGAACCCTGATTTATCCGCAGAGGCATATATCAGAGAGTCAGTTGAGAGACCTGGCGCTTTCGTCGTCGATGAATATTCAAATCTTATGCCATCACTTCGTGGCTCTTTCACCGATGGCGAATTCGAATCACTAGTGAGCTTTCTCCTCACTTTGAAATAAATAGCTTTACCGTGCGGATTAAAATAGGTGCGCGGGTTTACAGTGTTATATGAGTTCCTGTCGGTTATCCGGTCGTGCCAGTATCGGGTTTCGACGATTGTCTGTCATCACTGTAGTCGCTCTGGTAGTGTTAGTTACCTTAGGTGGAGTGGTTCGGGTGACAGAGTCAGGTCTTGGCTGCCCGGATTGGCCGTTGTGTCACGGTCAAATTATTCCTCCTGCTGATCTCGAAACTCTTATAGAATATTCACATAGATTGATGGCTTCTATAACTGGTCTGTTAGTGCTGTTAATGACCGTCTGGGTTTGGATAAAGTATCGAGATCGCTTGATCTTCTTGATACCGAGCACCGTGGGGTTGTTGTTGGTGGTGATCCAAGGGATCTTAGGCGGTATCACCGTCCTCACCGAACTGGAATCTGATCTAGTAACCGCTCACCTAGCTTTAGCTGAGATATTGCTTGCCTTGTATATTTCCATAGCGTTGTTCGCGATTAGAGGAGGGAGGTTTTCGATTTCAAAAACAGATCGTTTAGGTATGTTAGCTGTAGTATCGGCGGTTATTCTATATGTGTTATTGCTAAGTGGATCTTTAGTAACCACATCCGGAGCTTCCGGAGTTTGCAATGATTGGCCTTTCTGTCAGGGTGGATCTTTCATGTCAGACCGTCTGTCGATCATACATATGATCCACCGTTGTATCGTCATAGTAGCTGGATTATCGGTCTTAACTACAATTTGGTGGGCTATTAAGACTTTTCCAAGGCGTCCGTATGTGGTCATGGCTAGTGTTATTGCAGGAGTTCTTTTTTTGGGTCAAGTTTTTGTCGGAGCCGTTGCCGTCTGGGGAGATCTCCCTGCGGAATTACGTGCCCTTCACCTAACCTTGGGGACACTTGTATGGGGAGCGGTAACTATAGTGGCTCTGTTGCATTGTGTGGACATATCAAAACCTTCTATGGGAAACTTCTCAGATAATGATAATTCATCCTGTTTGGCAACGGTAATCTAATGATCGTTACGCGTTCTGCTCGTGCCACCCTGACAGATTATGTGGCTTTAACAAAACCCCCCATCATATTGTTACTTCTAGTGACCGCAATGGGAGGTATGCTTCTAGCTGCACAAGGATTGCCCTCTTTACGGTTGATATCATTGGTCCTGCTCGGCGGAGCATTAGCCGCCGGTGGAGCTAGCGCTATCAACCATGTTCTGGATCGCGACTTAGACAGGCGAATGGCCAGGACGCGTCAACGTCCGATTCCGGCCCATCGAACTAGGCCTGCGGAAGCATTAGCTTTCGGTTTGGCATTAAATGTGATTGCTTTCGCTATTTTAGCTACAGGGGTTAATTTACTTAGCGCCGTTTTGGCTCTTAGTGGGACGTTAATTTATGTTTTTGTTTACACTATTTGGCTAAAGCGCACAACAACTCATAATATTGTCGTCGGTGGTGCTGCGGGGGCGGTTCCACCCCTTGTCGGTTGGGCTGCTGTTACTGGAGGTGTTGACCTTCCCGCCATTTACTTGTTTTCCATTATTTTCTTTTGGACCCCCCCCTCACTTCTGGGCTTTGGCTCTTCTGATAAGAGATGATTATGCCCGGGCAGGCGTTCCAATGCTTCCAGTAGTACAGGGTGTTGGTGAGACTCAAAGGTCTATTTTTCTCTATACGTTGGTGTTAGTAGCCCTCACGTTAATGTTCTTTACCCTTCATCAAGTGGGGTGGATATATCTGTCTGCTGCTTTGGGGCTTGGTGCGTTCTTCATCGTGCTGGCGGGTCGACTTCTGTTGGACGGCAGCTTACGACGTGCCAGGCATGTCTATCTATATTCGCTGCTTTACTTAGCGTTACTTTTTGGAGCAGTGATGTTGGACAGCGTTCTGTAAGTGTGGCTATCACAAAAAGAGCGCTGTAGCCTAGCTACAGCGCTCTTTTTGACAATAATGTGCTTTATTACGTCGGTAAGTTCTGTTTTGCTATGGTCACCAATTGTTCAAATGCTGAAGGATCACGCACTGCCGTATCAGCTAATATTTTACGATCCATAGAAACATTAGCGTGTTTTAGTCCGTTAATGAATTGGCTGTATGTGAGTCCTACATCTCTGGATGCTGCATTAATTCTGAGGATCCACAGCCGACGAAATTCCCGTTTGCGTTCACGTCTATGACGGTAGGCGTGACTGCCGGCATGCAGTAAGGCTTCACGTGCCCTCCGGAATTGCCGGCTTTGCGCTGCCTGATAGCCGGATGCCATTTCCAGAACTTTTTTGTGCCTGTGGTGTTTGGTTACTCCCCGTTTGACCCTAGTCAATTTACTCTCCCAAATTCAGTGCAAAGCTATTGTTGTTCAATGTGAAATAGTTGTACCTATAATGCGCCGTTATCACTCGCATCCACCCAATATAGAAAGTCTAACGGGATGACGGCTAGAATGTAAAGGCTTGTGGTTGCTTCTGTCGCTACAATGAATGAGGGATTAGCCGCTTGATATTTTTCACCATAGACTTGGCAACAGGTATCTTCCGGTCGAATGTGCGGCGTACTTTCTTGGGTTTCTTCCGTCGAAGGTGGCTACTCATCTGTTTTCTGCGAAGGAGCTTACCGGTGCCGGTAACGTGAAAGCGTGCCCGGGCACCCTTGTGAGTTTTCTGTTTAGGCATTCCCTACCTCTGCGGGTTTTTTTTCAGGACTCTGAGACATCGGGGTCAAGATTATAGTGATGGAACGTCCCTCCATTGTAGGTGGACGGTCTAGCCGACCGCCTTCTTTTACCTCTTCTGCGACTTGCTTCAACAAAGACGTTCCTAGCTCTGGATGTGTGACTTCTCGACCTCGGAAAAATACCCCGACCTTTACCTTGGCTCCCTCACTCAACAATTCTTTGATTTTGCGTGTCTTGGCCTCTAGGTCGTGGCTGCCAATATTGGGTCTGAAACGGACTTCACGTAGATTAGTTGATTTTTGAGATTTTCTGGAATCCTTCATTTTCTTAGCGTGAAGATACCGAAGTTTGCCATAGTCTAAGATACGACAGACTGGCGGCTCAGCGTTAGGCGAGACCTCGACTAAGTCAAGCTCTTGCTCTACGGCGAGGTCTACTGCATCTGGCATGTTCATAATGCCCAGTTGCTTTCCATCACTATCCACAACCCTTACTTGGGCTGATCGTATACCGTGGTTGACTCTGTAGTCTCGAACTATAGCTTATTACTCCCTTCACTCCCGCATTTCGAACTTTGACTCTAGCATGGCCCAATAATCAAGTCAATCGTACTGCTCCGGAGAACAACGATGAACTATCGAAGGTCAATCATGTGGTGTAGTTGGGTTCGTCGATGAGGATCTGGAGCACCTCTGAGGTTGGTAATGGACCTAAATTCGTGTCGTCCCGACCTCGAACAGATGCTGTTCCTTGCGTAGCTTCTCGGTCGCCAACTACCATCATATAAGGTATTTTTTGCAGTTGAGCCTCTCTAATTTTAAGATTCATTCGTTCATTCCTTGAGTCGATTTCAACCCTGAATCCATGGCTTTGAAGCTGTTTTTTGACCGAATCTGCGTAGGAAACATGGCGATCTGCGATTGGTATCACTACCGCCTGGACAGGCGCTAACCAAAATGGGAAAGAACCCCCGTAGTGTTCTATCAAAACACCCAGGAAACGTTCAATAGAACCCAATATAGCTCGATGTACCATGTATGGGCGGTGTTGCATACCATCGGCCCCTTGATATGTAAGTTCGAATTGTTCAGGAAGATTAAAATCAAATTGAACCGTTGTGCATTGCCATGATCTGCCAATAGCATCGTTTATTTTTATATCGATCTTTGGGCCGTAAAATGCCCCTCCACCATCATCGATATCATAATTAAGCTCTCTAATCTCTAGAGCTTGACGCAGAGACTGAGTTGCATAATCCCAGTCTGCCGGATCTCCGACATATTTCTCAGGACGTGTTGAAAGTGAGATATTGAAGTCGTCGAAACCGAATGCATCTAGCATCTGGAACGTGAGGTCTAAAACTCCCAAAATCTCTTCTTCCACTTGATCTGGCCGGCAAAAAATGTGGGCATCATCCTGTGTAAATCCTCTAACCCGCATCAGGCCGTGTAGAACACCACTCCGTTCATAACGATATACGGTTCCCAGTTCGGCCAATCTCATAGGAAGGTCTCTATAACTGCGTAGATCAGAGCGATATACCATTATGTGAAATGGGCAGTTCATCGGTTTCATGTAGTAGTCTTGCCCATCTACGTCTATTGCCGAGAACATGCTTTCTTGATAGAAATCCAAATGCCCACTAGTTTTCCAGAGACCGCTTCTACCAATATGTGGTGAGTAGACTAATTCATAGCCGTGCTTGTAGTGTTGCTCTCTCCAGTAATTTTCGATTACAGTCCGAATTCTCGCACCTTTTGTGTGCCATACTACCAATCCTTGCCCAATTTCCTCGTGGACGCTGTATAGCCCTAGTTGGCGTCCGAGACGCCGGTGATCTCTTTTTTCTGCTTGCTCGATGCGAGCAAGAAATTCATCAAGTGCCTTTTGACTTTCGAAGGCAGTCCCGTAGATTCTCTGAAGCATGGGACGCGTTTCTTTTCCTCGCCAGTATGCTCCGGCCACTGACATCAATTTGAAGGACGGGATCTTTCCGGTAGATTCAACATGGGGACCTTGACATAGATCCGTAAAGTTTCCGTGGCTGTATGTGCTCAGAATATCGCTCTCAGGAATTTCATCAATCAACTCCAGCTTATATGGTTGATCATCACATAGTTCCTTCAGATCATCTCGTTTGTGTTCTTTGTAG
>VEXF01000046.1 GCA_009391275.1 SAR202 cluster bacterium AD-804-J14_MRT_500m
CTGGACTCAATACCTTCTTAGGTGAATTTCTAGAAATCGAATTCCAAAACGAAAACCTCATAGCAATCCAAAGCGGATCAATTTTGGCCATAGTGCCCGATCTCATCTGTATAGTCGACACTGAAACTGCTGAACCTATAACGACTGAAATGCTTAGATATGGGTTCAGAGTAAAAGTCCTAGGATTTCCTGCTCCGACGCAATTAACCACTCCTAAAGCCTTAGATGTGGTAGGACCGGCTGCTTTTGGTTATGACATGGGATTCACTCCAATATCGATATGAGAATAGGAGTAGATGTTGGTGGCACAAACACTGATGCCGTACTCATGTCCGGTACCGACGTATTGTCCAAAACTAAAACCGCTACTACGCCTGATGTAAGTTCAGGCATTATCACAGCCGTAGACGAAGTGCTCCAGGCTGCCAGCAAACAACCCGACATTGTTCAAGGCATCATGATTGGCACTACACAATTCACCAACGCAGTAGTGGAAAGAAAGGGACTATCACGGACAGCGGTTATACGGCTCTGCCTCCCCGCAACCACTATGCTGCCACCTTTAGTAGATTGGCCATCAGACTTGAAAGATGCAGCTTCGTTCCAGATCTATATGCTTCCCGGAGGACACGAATTCGACGGGCGTCCGATTTCTGAATTAGACGAAGCAAATCTGATAAGGACAGCATCTCAAATACGAGATTCAGGCGTACAAGCCCTGGCAATATGCAGTGTTTTCTCACCAGTTGATCCGTCGTTTGAAGAAAAAGCAGCAGCGTTAATCCGCGAAGAGATACCGGGGATAAAAATTTCGCTCTCCCACGAAATTGGGCGTATAGGCCTGTTGGAACGAGAAAACGCAGCTGCACTAAACGCTTGCCTGAGTGTGACCGCAGAAAAAATCGTCATCGGGATCGGAGAAGCATTAGCAGAGAGAAAGCTTGATGTACCTGTTTTCTGGAGTCAGAACGATGGAACATTGATGGATTCTGATTTTGCCGTACGATATCCGGTACTGACAGTGTCATCAGGCCCAACGAACAGCATGAGAGGTGCAGCTTTCCTCAGTGATATACGGGATGGTGCCGTGGTAGATGTGGGAGGAACTACTACCGACGTAGGCATGTTAGTGAACGGTTTCCCTAGAGAAGCATCAACTTTCGTAACCATTGGTGGAGTTAGAACCAATTTCCAAATGCCTGACGTATTTTCTTTCGCGTTAGGTGGCGGAAGTCTGATATCACAGAATCCATTTTCGATAGGCCCAGAAAGTCTAGGTTACAGGTTAAATCAAGATGGATTAACATTTGGTGGCACCGTTTTAACTGCTACAGATTGTGCCGTAGCATCCGGAATGACTTCTATTGGAGATCCTTCTTTCGTGAAAGACTTGGACTCGTCATTCACAACCCAGGTAATCGACGAAATACAAAGGTCAGTATCAGAAGCGGTCGACAGGATGAAGGTTTCGACAGAAACCATCCCGGTAGTTCTAGTAGGAGGAGGAAGTGTCCTGTTACGCAAAGAAATCGAAGGAGCATCGGACGTAATTCGCCCGGAACACTTCGAAGTCGCCAACGCGATAGGTGCGGCAATTGCCCAGGTAGGCGGTCAGGTTGATAAGGTGTACTCCCTGGTTGATATGACTCGTGATGAAGCGATCTCTCAAGCGAGAACTGAAGCGGTACAAAGGTCTATCGACGCCGGAGCGAGGGCTTCGACCGTAGAAATAGTACAGGTAGATGAGGTTCCGCTGACGTACCTGCCCAGCAACGTAACTCGCATTCGAGTTAAAGCGGTTGGAGAACTAGCCCTGTGATGACGTACCAATATAGAACTCAAGCCCTGCCACCATATGAAGCAAACTCATCAGGAGATTAAATAGCCATGGCTACAGATTATGACCTGATTCTTAAAGGCGGCAAGGTAGTCGATCCTTCGCAGGGAATTTATGGAGATATGGACATAGGATTTAAAGATGGCAAAGTAAAGACCATCTCCAGACAAATCTCGGCTGCCACATCTGAAAAGATCATCGATGTAACAGAAAAATTGGTAACACCAGGATTGATAGACCTGCATGGTCACTTTGCTCATCTTATCGTGCCATTTCGGGCGGAGCCCGATGAAGCTAATCTACCATTCGGTGTAACCACAGCTGTGGATACTGGGAGCACAGGTTGGATGAATTTCCCAGGCTTTAGGGCTTACGTAATTGAAAAATCCACAACACGAATTCTAGCTTTCTTACATATTTCAGCTATCGGATCGTGCACCGTTCGCATCGGCATTCCTGATTTAGAAGATTTCAGGCTGGTTAGGACGAAAGAAGCTATAGATTGCATCAATAAAAACAAGGACATCATACTTGGCACAAAAGTGCGTTTAGGCCCTACCGGAACGACATCCTCTAACACAATAAACGCTCTCCAAAAGGCACGGGAGATAGCTGATGAAACCGAAACGCTTGTAATGGTACACGTCATGGAGTCCGATATACCCTTAAAAGAGGTGTTCGAGTATTTGAATCCTGGTGATATAGTTACCCATTGTTTCCACGGTGACACCCACAATGTATTAGATGAAAACCGTGACATACGTCCTGAAGTGTGGAACGCATATAATAATGGAATAATCTTCGATACTGGGTGCTTCGCAAAACATTTTTCCATTCCTATTTGCCGTACGGTTATTAGAAATGGCATGCCACCCCATACTCTAAGCACTGACAGGATTGGGGAAGATCATCCTGTAGCAGTCAAATATACTCTGCTAGATGTTATGTCCATGTTCTTAGAAATGGGCATGTCGTTACAAGAGATTATTCAAAGTGTCACCTCCTCACCTGCTTCAGTACTTGATAGAAGTGACCTAGGAACCCTGAAGCCCGGTGCTGAAGGAGATGCCGCAGTACTAAATTTGTCCGATCAACCAAGGAAATACCCAGATTTATTGGGGAACGAAATAATCGGACGTAGAAATTTCACTGCAGAATTAACGGTGAAATCAGGTAAACTATGGACTCGTACATAGAAATAATTAGTCAAGGTCAGTCTCACCACAACGAGAATTAAGGTCATTTACGTTCGTAGAATACATGAGCAACATCTAGAGCAAAATCTGTGAACACCAGAGAGATCGTGAGGAGGGTCTAAAATGGAAAGCTATATGATGATATCGTCTGATTCGCATGTCATAGAACCGCCACACTTGTGGACTGACGGGATAGAAACTGACTTCAAGCACAGAGCCCCTAAAGTTGAAGCGGACCCTGAAGGAGACTACTGGTACATAGATGGAATGCGAACCAATTCATTCCAGGGTGGCGCCCAAGCAGGGGTTAGATTTGAACACCCAGAAGAGCTAGAGGCAGCGCGTAGATGGGAAGAAGTTATGCCTGGAGGATATGTCCCAGAAGAGTGCGTCAAGGACAACGAACAAGATGGCATAGAAATCTCAGTGCTCTATCCGACTGAAGGACTAGATCTTTATAGCGTCCCTGATGGCAATTTGCTTTCGGCCATATTCCGTGCGTACAACAATTGGTTGTCTGATTTTTGCGCAACGAACCCACGACAGCTTAAAGGTATTGCAATGCTCAATATAGACAATCCAGACGAAGCGGTATCAGAACTGGAAAGAGTATCTGCGAAAGGACTCCCTGGGGCGATGATACCAGTTCACCCTCCTGAAGAACGTTCATACGATTCAAATGAATATGACGTGCTTTGGAATGCCGCAGAACGATTGGGAATGCCATTAAGCTTACATGTTGGTACTAACCGTGCTACAGATAAACAGGGACCTGACAAAGTACAAGTGAGGCAGATGAAACTATCTCAACTTGCTGCGATTGATTATTTCGTGAGGGTCTCTTTGGGAAACTTGATACTCTCTGGAGTCTTCGAAAGGTTTCCAAACCTGAAAGTAATATGCGTAGAACATGAATTGGCGTGGATCCCTAGTTTCTTAGAGCGCTTGGATTATACATATAGCCAACGCGCCGCCGGGATCCAACTGGAACGATTTAAGGATGGCATGATACCCAGCGATTTTTTCCATAGAAATATATATGCTAGCTTTCAAGAGGATGGACTAGGCATAAAGGACCGTGACATCATAGGGATCGACAATTTGATGTGGGGATCCGACTACCCACATACGGAATCAACTTATCCCCGATCTGTAGAAACTGTCACACGGATACTTGACGGGATTCCGGAAGATGAGAAACGTAAAATCTTGAGAGATAATGCGGTACGAGTTTACGGGCTGACGTAATCCTACAATGGGCTAGTTGACGATAGGGGTTCAAGAATTTTAGGATGCTTGATCGTCCCATTCAGACAGATATTTATGAGGCGACTTCAACAATATAGAAACCAGTTTTAAAAAACTTACGGAGTGGTAATCGGCCTGAGATACGGCGGCTTAGCAGAACCCTTAGACTCTTTTACATGCGCTTTACCTTCGTCATAGGTTATCCGTTCACAAAAAATCTCCAACTAACTCCCGTCTAGATCGAAGAAATAAACGCTAGTGGTCGCACCGTGATCAGTGGTGCGAGAAATTGTGGTTCCTTGACTTAGGAGTTGGCCGTGCAACACTCTCAGTTCTCGCTCACCACTTCCGTCTGCAGGACGACATGGTTCAATCCGAGGTTCCCATGTAAGGCGTCCTCCGATTCTTTGATTAATGCAATGTCATGATGCTGTTGACCGGAAGATAGAAACCACATTAACGCATCGGAATTAAAAGTAATTTGTTCTATGCCAAGAGCATCACGGTGTCAATTGGCAGCAAACTGCGGATCTCTTACGTTGGGAACTACATGTGCTGGGTCATTACTTTTTTCATGATATCCTCAATCGCATTATTTGAACCGGACATATTTACACGTTGAAACCAGAGCAAGTGTGAATCAATCCACTACCAAGAACCCCAACGCGAAATTCACACTAATAAAACGCTCCCCATACCGCCGTCATTTCAATTATTAGAGACTGATACTAAAGGTTGGCCACCTGATCGACTTTGGAAGCCGGTGAGATCATGATTCCTTGATCATTACGTGTCGATGTCTTGCACGTCAGTTTGCGTAAGAAGAATCTAGAGTCAACATATCAGAAAGACCTAGCAAATCAAAAAAATCTTTCAAGTCCGCCATTTCATCGATGAGATGAGCGGTAGTACCTTCTTTTTTCAATTCCTGAAATACCCGTGTCACTGTTTTAGAAACTGCCAACATAGCACTGCAAGGATATATAACCAGCTTGAACCCTAGGCGTTCCAGTTCATCAGAGGTCAACAAGGGCGATTTACCAGTTTCCACGAAGTTATATAATATCGGAACATCAAAATTGTTAATAACCTGTTTAGCCTGATCAGATGTCCGAATAGCTTCGACGAACAGCACATCAGCCCCTGCTTCCACGTAGGATTGACAGCGGCGCATGGTGTCATCCCAACCTGTTACCGCTAAAGCGTCAGTCCTGGCTATGATGATAAAATCTGGGTCTGACCTCGCGCCCACAGCCGCTCTGACTTTGGACACCATATCTGCAGCAGGAATCACTCGTTTATCTTCAAGATGGCCGCATCGTTTTGGGAATTCCTGATCCTCTATATGAAGCGCTGCCACTCCCGACCTTTCGTAATAGCGCACTGTACGGGCAACGTTAAGTACCCCTCCATAACCGGTATCTGCATCAGCAATGACAGGGAGGCTTACAGAATTGACTATATCCGCGGCATTACTGACCATCTCGGTCATAGTCGTCAAAGCGAGATCAGGGTATCCAAGGCGAGCAGCCGAGGTACCTGCCCCTGTCATGTAAACTGCTTCAAACCCAGCATGTTCCGCGAGTTTGGCAGTCATGCAATCATAGACACCAGGGCATTGGATAATTCCGGGCCCGGCCATAAGTTTTCGTAGTTCTGTCGTAGAACGCATAGAATCCTCTGGAAATTAACTTACAACGGAATCTCAACCAAGACAGGCTTGATTGTATGCCTTATAGGGCAAATTTCACCCATATGTTTTGGACATATACTCCCTTTAAACCACCAACCCTCAACCACTTGGTACTAACGGAAGTGTAATAGCGGACGGATATTCCGTAGTATGTAAAACAGTCTGAAGGGCAGAAACGAAATCCGCTGCACTCCCTATCGGTTCGCCATTATTAGTATTACGATCGAATCTCGGGAAGTTGCTGCTTGAAATTTCAAGCCTGATCTGATGACCTTGCTTGAATACGTTGCTTGTGGCCCAAAGGTCGATAGTGTATTGATACACTTCACCGGGTTGTATAAAAGACGCGGGTTGCCGAGGAACACGATATCGAGCCCTTATGATTCCTTCAGTGAGATTACGGGCATATCCGTCGGGTGCTACATCAACCAGCTTGGCTGTGAAGTCGGTATCTATGGCCGAACTAGAAGCGTACAACGTCAGTATAATGGGACCTGTTACCTCTGTATCCCGTTCTAGAGCCGACGAGCTATAAACAAGGACGTCGGGACGGCATTCCACCCTACGCTGATCATATACTCCTGAAGCCATGAAAGCAGGATCGCAGCACAAAGGACCACCTACAGTTGGAACTGGATCTAACGGATTGTAAAGGAACGTATCAGGTGGCTCATCTCTAGGACTATCTACGCTTAATAAACCATTCCCATTCAATGTATTTGCTTTTCCATAACTGTGCAGGTAATAGTCAGTGTCTTGAGCTCGGCTTAAGGGCCACTCATCTTCATGTCTCCAGACATTGGTTCCCATCACAAAGATTTGAACCGGTTTTTCATCTGCAACTCCATTGTCTTCACCTTTAAGCCAGTGGTCATAATACCTGAGAACCAGTCCACCCAAGTCTAGAGCAGCAGCGGCGGACCGTGTACCAAAATTGTATTCTCCGGATACGTTCAAAGGGAGGCCACCATGAACCCAAGGTCCGATCAAAAGGCGTTGCCCTTTTCGGGCAGCATCTGTGGAGCCTTTTTCCCGCATCATAAGATAATTATTGATAGTCCCTCCAAGAAAAATATCGTACCAACCACCGAAGTTGAATGATGGGATACTAATCTCTTGGTGAGACTCTTCTATACACACTTTCTTCCAATAATCGTCATATTCAGGATGGGCCAGCCAGTCATAGTAGTAAGGAGCAATTCCGCCTTTCAAATCAGGCAAAGCGTTCATCGGCAAATGACGGAACCCTTTATTCATGTCGTCTTTGGCAACTAAAAATTGATCTAGCGTGAGAGGGGTAGTTCCCAATTCTTTGACTAGATGCCCCCAATTACCACCAGCCAAGGCTCCGTAGGACCAGGAGAGATTGAACCCGAGTTCAAAAGCACCACCCTGCCATGCCCACCCTTCATGGTAGTCGGAAGCCGTTACGCCTGGTGCGATTGCAATCAATGAAGGCGGTTTAGATTTTGCGGCAAGCCATTGAGTCGCTCCCACATATGAAACCCCATACATGCCTACCTTCCCGTCGCACCATGGCTGAGAAGCAACCCATTCTACGGTCTGATAACCATCGTCAATCTCATTCACAAAGGTATTAAAAGTTCCCTCGGATGTGTAACGGCCTCGTACATCTTGAATCACGACTGCATATCCCGCAGCAGCCCCTCGTACGGCCTCTAAAGTTGAAGCGCGGTTCATGATCGCACTTTTGTCGTAAGGAGTCCGCTGCAGAAGAGCTGGGACTTTCCCGGGGTAATCTGGACGGAATACATCGGCATAGAGCGTAGTTCCATCAGAAAGGGTCAATGGTAGGTTGTGTTCAACCTTAACTGAAGGTGTCTTTAACATGTCAACTCTCCTTACAGATTGGGGCCCGTCTGACACAATGGAACCTGAGCCATAGATCATTCAGGATGCTACACTAGGACATATTCAGGTGCAACGGCATAAACGATTCTGGGGATCGGTATGAACAGAGAAATTCGTCGTTCATGATCGACAGATCAATAAGCAGGCCATCCCTCGTTTGTTCATCATTCTGGTTCACAAAGTAGGCTAGGCTCTCCATTAACTAAGAAAACAATATCAATAAGAAGCGATACCACGACCATATACGACAAACGAATAATAATCACGGCAGAAAAGCCTTTGATTTATCTCATATCGTGCCATATTGGCTAAAAAATAGATGTTTGTGGCAACCGATCTCTTTACGCAGCTACCATTTCCACTTACACTGTCGTTTCGCACACTACCAAAGGCTAAAACGTTTGAACAGGCCGTTTAGGAGGGTGTTTCAGTGGTAAATGACCAAGAGGTCAGCACCAAAACGATCCTTGAGGTGAAAAACCTCAGAACTCACTTCTTCACTAGGCGCGGTGTGGTTAGGGCTGTGAATGACGTAAGTTTTGAATTGAAACCAGGGGAAACACTTGGGCTGGTAGGAGAATCCGGATCTGGTAAAACCATAACATGTCTTTCGATCCTGCGCCTTCTACCAAGAGGTGCGGAGATAGTAGGGGGCGATATCGTCTTCGACGGACAAAGCACAGTAGATATGACTGAGAAGGAAATGGAAGGGCTGCGTGGGAACAGGATCGGAATGATCCTACAAAACTCCATGGCAGCCCTAGATCCCGTTTTTACTATCGGAACCCAAGTAGCAGAGCCGCTTGTGGTGCATGACAAACTATCATGGAAGAGTGCGATAGACCGAAGCATAGAGTTGTTGC
The DNA here is from genome assembly GCA_009391275.1 of SAR202 cluster bacterium AD-804-J14_MRT_500m. Next base: position 8,710 of record VEXF01000046.1, read on the forward strand.
GTATGGTCAAGATCACAGCACCCCACCTACGAATACAAAATTATCCACACGAATTAAGCGGAGGGATGCGACAAAGAGCTTCCAGCGCAGCTTCGATAGGCCCAGTGCCAGATGTATTGATAGCGGATGAGCCGACGACGGCATTGGATGTAACTACACAAAGGCAATATCTAGAACTTTTGAAAGACCTTCAAAAACAAACGGGAATGGCAATCATTTTTATTACCCACGATATAAGCATTGTTGGTAACCTTTGCGATAAACTTGCAGTGTTCTATGGTGGATTGGTAGTAGAATACGGGCCAAAAGATCAAGTCCTAAACCACCCTACACATCCCTATACTGAAGCACTCCTTGAAGCACTTCCTATATTAGGAGAGAAGCGAGATCATCTACGAACTATAGACGGAGAGCCGCCGTTCGCAGGAAATTTACCGCCTGGTTGCCCTTTTTCACCAAGGTGTGAACACGTCATGGATGCATGTAAAGAAGGTGACCCACCTCCAGCATTCGAGACGAACCCATTGCAAGTTTCAAGATGTTGGTTACGGGAGGAGCAATGAGCGATAAGATTATTGAAGTTGAAAACCTTGTTAAGTACTTCCCCTTAAAAGCCGGGTTTTTCCAAGGAAAGACTCTGGGCCACGTCAAAGCTGTAGATGACGTCTCGTTCTCGGTGGTTCCAGGTGAGACGTTAGCGATCGTAGGAGAATCGGGTTGCGGAAAGACAACTATTGCAAACCTGATTCTGAGGCTGCTTGACCCAACCTCTGGTGATATTAGATTCAAAGGACAATCCTTAACCGACATGTCATCAGCAGCTACCAAAGAATATCGAAAAAACGTTCAAGCCGTCCTACAAGATCCTTACGGCGCCCTTAATCCAAGAATGAGGGTCGGACATATTATTAGCGAACCCCTAGAAGTACATGGATTCAGTAAATCAGAACGGGAGACAAGGGTAAGAGACGCGCTTACTGCCGTAGGGTTACCAGATCACGTGGGATCGCAATTCCCGCACGAATTCAGCGGAGGACAGAGGCAGAGAATCGGGGTTGCTCGAGCTCTGACTCTCGAGCCAGATTTGATCATATTAGATGAACCAGTCTCAAACTTGGACGTATCCATACGTTCCCAAGTTCTCAACCTGTTAAAAGAAATACAAAAGAATCGACAGATTTCTTATATCCTCATTAGCCACGATTTGGCCACAGTAGAACACATGAGCACAAATATCGCGGTGATGTATCTGGGGAAATTAGTCGAGTACGGAAATGCCGAAGGCGTATGTGACGACCCTAGGCATCCATACACCGCCTCACTGGTAGCAGCTGCCACCCCGCCTGGGACAACACCTCCATGGCAAACCCCGATCGTAGGAGAGGTTCCCAGCGCCTTGGAGACCCCATCGGGATGCGCATTCCATCCCAGATGTGCATACGCATTACCGAAATGCAGTAACGAGCACCCACCATTAACCCAAATAGAAGACGGGCGCTTCGCAGCATGTCATCTCTATCCTGACCACATAGGCAGCATAGACAAACACGCCCCCGTCACAACAAATACACCGGAGGTACTCACAACAAGCGCAGGAGACATTGATTAATCAACTAGTCCTCATCACTTTTTCCATAAGATCCTAGAAGCCCTAAATACTGCACCTGATATTTTGGTTGCAAGGCGAGATTGGACTCTGTATTTAGAAATGGCTTCCGTGCGCGAAATTGAGGAGGCTGCGAGTTTACTCTTTTTACGCACCGAACAAGCCGTCCCTGACTTACCGTTACATTCGGTGCCCGGGTCAAAAGTACAGGCGCAGCTGAATTCTACTTGTAGTATCAGAACAATTCCCAATTAAGAGGCAATCATGAAAGTAGGTGTCTATATATCTATAGCGGACGTCCAAGGCGGCGGACGCAACCTTCAACGGATCGTCGACGAAGCTATTGAAGAGGCAGTCCTAGCTGAAGAAATGGGCTTCGATGCTTGCTTCT
>VEXF01000047.1 GCA_009391275.1 SAR202 cluster bacterium AD-804-J14_MRT_500m
CTGTTGAAGTTGATAAACTGGCCGATCTTATCGTGGTTGACGGGGACCCACTATCCGACATACGGGTCCTCCAGGATCCACGTAAAATTCCGCTGATAATGCAGGCTGGTTGGATCGTGAAAAATTCCATAATCTAGGTGCTGAACCGCAATTAACCTGGTCTGCAGAAATATACGATTAAAATATAGGAGTGCTGATAAAGTTGTTCCTAATTCAGAATCCTATAAAAACCAAGGAGGACTCATGGAGAATACAGACAAAGAACTAAAGGTTCAGGATTTGAAGATAGGCAATGGGGTAGAAATACAAGCAGGTGACACTGCTAGCATGCACTATACAGGGTGGCTTGAAAATGGTACCAAGTTTGATTCGTCATTAGATCGCAACCAGCCATTCGAATTCGTCCTAAGTGCAGGCCAAGTAATAAAAGGTTGGGATGAAGGTGTGGTCGGGATGAAGGTTGGCGGTAAACGAAAACTAACAATACCATCTGACATGGGCTATGCCGCCAAGGGTGCTGGGGGTGTCATACCACCCAATGCAACACTTATATTTGAAATAGAGTTACTGGCGGTCAAATAGACACTGACGGTTCTCTGACCCATAGTAACTGTGTAAATCGCACTAGCTTCGGGTTCGATAATCTAGCTTTGATTGGACAATGCCGAGCGAAAAAATATCTTAGACATAGTTCAAAAGACTCACCGTTGCACATGCTGACCATTATTAATCTTTTCTACTGGAGAGTTTAACACTGCTTTGGATAACCGAAGCAGCCGGCAATAAATCCGATATAATCACGTAAGTCGAACTCTTCGATGAAGGAGAAACCCATATGCCGTTTTATACCAGAGGCGACGTCAAGATTTATTATGAAGAGACCGGATCTGGTTTCCCACTTCTCGTCACACCAGGTGGGGGATTAAACTCTCGGATCAGCAACTGGCCTAACGCAATATTCAACGCTATAGAAGAATTCAAAAGTGACTTCCGCTGCATCACAATGGATCAACGAAATGCTAATAACGGACAATCCAGCGGGCCCGTCCAAATCTTCGATCCTTGGGGAGCCTTCGCTGACGACCAGCTAGGTCTTATGGACCATTTAGGTATCCATAAGTTCTTCTTCATGGGATATTGTATTGGTGGCCCGTTCGGGCTGAAACTCATCGAACGAGCACCTGACCGTATTCAAGGGGCAGTGTTATGTCAGCCAGTTGGACATCGGCCAGAAAGTCCGGACGTCATGTATAACTCCGGTCTAGAAGGTTGGGCGCCCGATCTCCTAGCACACAGACCAGATGTAACCATGGAAATTATCGAGGCATACCAAGACAACCTCTATCGAGTAAACCCAGATTTCGTCTATAGTGTGTCACGAGAATTCGCTCGATCCTGCCAGACTCCAATTTTGGTAATGCCTGATGACGTTCCCTCCCATCCATACCAGACTTCCATGGACATAGTAGAATTAGCACCAAATGCAGAGGTGACTGCTTATCCGTGGACAGAACCGCAAGATCTGCTCTTAGAAACGATAAACCAAGTAAGAAGCTTCTTACTTGCCAACCAACCACAGAAATAGACGAGTCTATTATTGCTGACGAATTAACTTGAAGGAAACCATCTCAATCCTAAACACAGCATAAAAATAGACTGCGAGTTAAGAGCCTGAAGTTTCGAAAAACGAAAGGAATCCGACATGGCTACCAACACCCAGACGTATAAGATAGATACTGAAGATGTAGAATATAACCACCATGCCAACACACCCCTGCTCGCGCGTTTGTTTAAACCCAGAGGAACCGGACCATTCCCTATTATGGTTGAGCTCCATGGTGGCGCTTGGGTTTCAGGGAATCGGACGAATGAAGACGCATCAAATGAGGCACTCGCTAGCCGAGGCGTAATAGTAGCGGCTCTAGACTTCAGGGTTCCACCGGAAGCTCCATATCCTGCTTCACTATCGGATATCCATTATGGGATCCGCTGGTGCAAAACCTACGCTTCTGGATGGAACGGTCGCGGTGACCGAATTGGTGCCATGGGCACCTCTAGCGGAGCACACCAGGCCATGTTGCTTGGCATGCGCCCTGAGGATCCACGCTATTCGGCCCTATCGTCGCCAGATAATTCCACACAGGTCGACGGAACACTATCGTGTGTAATTCTTTGCTCCCCGGTGATAGATCCTCTTGGACGATACCACTACGTCAAGGGACTAAGGCAGGATTGTACCCCACCGCCCGGTATGGCGCAGAGGGTAATACCAATGCACGACCAATATTGGCAATCCGAGGAAGCCATGGATGAGGGTGCTCCAGCGCGTATTTTAAGACGTGGTGAGAACACTGCCCTGCCCCCCACCCTTTTATTAGCAAGGAGATCAGAGGATTCTCATCCAACTCCCGATCGTGAAGAGTTCATTAAACAATACCGCAACGCTGGAGGTAGGGTTGACGTTACAATATTCGATGGAACAAATGAAGGTTTGTTTGATGACCTCACTTCGTGCGTTGCAAGTCAAGCACTAGATCAGATGACTTCGTTCATACACGAACACATAGGTTGAACCAGAAGCAGAATACATCTACCGAACTCGAAGCCGGACATTTAGAGCTAAAACTGACAAGGAGGTCCGATGTACGTCATAGTTGTTCCAATCCAAATTAAACCAGAATTCAAAGAACAATATATCGATGGCCTGATTGAAAATGCCAAGGGTGCCATCAACAACGAGCCCGGCTGCCTACGATTCGACCTAATCCAAGACGCAGATGATAGTAACCGGGTATGGTTGTACGAAGTCTATACTGGTGAACCTGCCTTTCAAGCCCATCTCAAATCGCCTCACTTTTTGAAACTCCAGGCAGCCAGCTCGGATTGGAAGGACCAAGGGACACTACAAGGGGCCGGTTTGGGAGCCTACACTATCTGGCCGCCAGATAACGAATGGAATTAACCAGCGCAATCCTGATTAGCCTAGGGATCCCGCGTCATGACCCTAAACCCAGTTCACAGGTTAAATAGCACGTGCATGATCTCCCCGTCGCTAAGCACATAGTCTTTACCTTCTTGACGAAGAAAACCGCGCTTACGGGCCTCCACTAACCCTCCACACTCTACAAGATTTTCGTACGAAATTACTTCGGCTCGGATGAATCCTCTCTGTAAATCGCTATGGATAGTTCCGGCCGCGTGCCGTGCGACTGTATTCCTGGGTATTTCCCATGCCCTAACTTCATCTTCCCCAACGGTAAAAAATGAGATCTGGTCAACTACATCATAAGAAAGTTTCACCATGCGGCTTAAGCTTGATTCCCCAGCACCCATCTCCTGTCTGAATTCCCTCTCTTCTTCCGGGTCCATCTGAACAAGTTCCATCTCCAACTGCGCACATACAACGGCAGTTCTGACGTGTTCTCCCTGGAAGACACCAGCAATTTCTTTTTCCAGCTTTTCCATTTGAGGCAATTGATCTTCTCCAATATTCATCACCAGTATGAGAGGTTTGATAGATAAAAACCCAAATCCCACCATCCGCTTGGCTTCATCATCCGACAATCCCTGATCTTTCAGAGCAATCCCATCTTCCAGTTTCCCTTTTACTTTTACCAAAAGCTCTTTTTCTTGAGTCAGGGCACCACGCTCTTGCGAGTTTGCACCCTTATAACTATCTTCAATCCTTGGAAGGCGTCGATCCAAAACTCCTATATCAGAAAAAATCATCTCCATAATCATGTTTTCTGCATCTCGTGTAGGATCTATGGTTTCGTCAACATGAGCCACTGATGGATTCTCAAACGCCCGGGTTACGACCATCAAAGCGTCATTAGACTGCAGTGCATTTAGATACTCGCCTCCAATACCCCTAGTTTTTCCAAAACCTTCAGGTGGAGGCGGCACATCAACATAGGTTACTTGAGCAGATATGACTTTCTTAGGATTATACATATCTGCCAATTTTTCTATTCTCTCATCAGGAACTTTGGCCACTCCGATATTTGGTTTATCAGCGTATCCTGTGATGGCCAAATTCCCACTTGTGACAGCATTAAAAACCGTTGTTTTACCTGCCCACGGCAAGCCAATTATTCCGATCTCCATAACCCTCTCTACGAACTATTGTTTTCCATTGATGATTCCCAATCAGCCGATGTCCATTAGCCCACAACTTCCCGAAAATATCGGAGATAATTGAGACCCAACAGTTTTTTCAGTTCATCTTCATTGAACCCTTTCTCGGCTAATTTTACAGTGATACTTGGCCAGTCTCCAAAATTAGAATACCCTTCTATTCTGTAGTCTGGAGTGAGTCTGTGTTCAGGTCTAAAACCGCCCCAGTTAAATTCGTCTGGATGCTTTTTGAAATATTCGATTTGCCCGGGCATACTTTCAGGGAATTCATGATCATATATAAGGCCGGTTTCAGGTCCATTGGCACAAAGATCGGTACCTATCCCTACATGGTCGATACCCATAACGTTGACGAGGTGAGTTACGTGATTTGCGAAATCGTCCAGTGTAGCTATACTGCCGTTGTTCTGGATAAACCCAGGGACGATCACTACGCCAAAAAAGCCGCCTTTTTCGGCAATTGCTTTTGCTAAATCGTCGTCTTTCCCCCTATCGTGGAAACAAACTGAATTACTTGACGAATGTGTCACAATTATCGGAGCTGAGGATATTTCAAGAGCGTCCCAGCCGACTTGTTGGCTACAATGACTTACATCAACCGCCATATTCATCTCATTTAGTTTTTGCACTACAGTTTGACCAAAATAAGTCAGACCGGTTCTATAGCGTTCTGTACATCCATCACCCACTAGATTACGCAAATTATAGGTAAGTTGTACGACCCTCAGGCCCAAATTGTAAAAATAGTCAATTTTTGAAAGATCCGTACCAAACGGCAATGTGTCTTGGAAATCTATAATTAGACCGTGTTTGTCCGAATTATAAACAGCCTCAATATCTTCTGCTTTAAGGATTAGTTTTAGCTCACCTTGTAGAGTATCAATGTAGCTTCTAGCCTGAGCGATTCCTTCCGTAGCAGTCTCAAAAGCCTTCTCCAATTCTATACCAACACTATATGTTCCACTAGCAACGGTGACTCCTGATCTATCCCAAAGAGACAAGTATTGATCCCTGGCTGATTCAGAATTGCGGATTTCCTCTGCTGCTATCTTGGCTAACTGATTGGATGCTTGGGCTCTGGTATATCCAGCCTGATCCATATCCACCAAGTCAAGCTTCATTCTTTCGGTAAATACAAATCCTGAAGTCGCAGGAGGTTGTTTACTATCGATAACAAGAGCTTCTTGATGCAATTGTAGTGCCTCTTTGTTTGATAGATGTCTTACTTGTTTTTTCAATAATCAGGCTCCTTTGAACCGAGTTAGTATTGCTTAGTCGGATGTTAGCAGAAGAGTAAAATCTCACCTTTGCCAATGCTATATTTTGGCATTAAATGGCTACAGAAATTTTACATGCCTAGACTGGCATCGCAATTACACGAAGTATATAAACGGAACGATGGATCAAGTATACCTCGTAGACCTAGCTCACCGTGATGCAAGTTTTTGTTTTAAGTAGTTAACGGACTGCTATACAATAGTCTCATTGTTCATTAAGGCCCACTATCCAGCCAGCATCATGATATGGATGCCCACAAACAAGTGCTTAGATCGTTATACCTAATACACATTATGCACGATGCAACGATGATTTTACGTTTGACTAGGTAATTGCGCGAGATTAGTATCAAATATATGTACCACTTAAGTTGTTCCAGCTCATCATAAGGAGAATGGAAACATGAAGTATGACTACATTGTTTTAGGCGCAGGCTCAGCCGGCTCCATAGTAGCATCCAGATTAAGTGAAAACTCAGACATATCAGTTCTCCTCATCGAGTCTGGTCAGGACTATCCTGACTTCGAGCAACTGCCAGACGAAGTGAAATTCGGATTTGCCACAGGAACAGACATAATGACCAGCGACCATAACTGGCAATTCACTGGCAAAGCCACTGACTCCGCACCACCGATGCTAGTTCCCAGAGGGAAAGTTACAGGAGGATCTAGTGCCATAAATGGTCAGATTTTTCTAAGAGGCGTACCGGAGGATTACGATTCATGGGCTGCCAAAGGTAATTCTGAATGGGGCTTTCAGGACTGTCTGCAATACCTTCGTATGATAGAGAACGATCAGGAGTACGGTAGTGGTGACTTCCATAACTCGGAAGGTTCGATCATAGTACGTAGATACAAGCCTAGTGAATTGTTGTTAGAACAATCAGCATTCTTTGCGGCCTGCCAATCCGAAGGCTTCTCAGCTAGCCCGGATCACAACGCGCCAGACGCTTCAGGAGTTGGTCCGTGTCCAGTAAACAACCCAAACGGAATCAGATGGAGCACAGCATTAGGATATCTTAACCCAGCACGTCACCGTCTAAATCTAACAATCAGAGCCAACTGTACAGTTCAACGCTTGATTATCGAAGACAACAAAGTCGTCGGAGTGGAAGTTGAAAGCGGTGGCGAACAATTTACCGCGGAAGCACACGAATTCATTCTAAGTTCTGGGGCTATAGGGTCTCCCCAGATACTCATGCTATCAGGAGTGGGGCCAGCGGAACATCTCACCAGCCTAGGAATCTCGGTGGTTGTAGATCTACCAGGGGTGGGGCAGAATCTTCGCGACCACCCCATGGCATACACTACATATCGCACTAAACCTGACCACCCGGTGGACGGCTTAGCTCCAAGGATGCAGATGGCGTTACGTTACACTGCTGAGGGCTCAAACTTCAGAAACGACATGCAACTCTTGATGCAATCTTTCGCTACAGAACGGGTCGACCGAGGTGGAGAACGCATGCTACCGTTAGGCGTACGTATTTTAGCGATTTTAAATCTGGCCGAGAGCTCTGGAGAATTAAAACTGAGTTCATCCAATCCAGGCGACCCACCCATTCTCGACTACGGGTACTTGAAAACCGAGTTTGATCGCAAGCGCATGCGGGACGCGGTCAGACTATCATGTCGAATATTTGAGCACGATGAATTCAACGATATCGTAGATGAACGAATAGAACCCACGGAGGAAGAGTTAACCTCTGACGCTGCCTTAGATGAATATATAGCTAGAGATGTAACTACCGGACACCATATTTCTGGCACTTGCAAGATGGGACCGGATTCGGATCCCAACGCAGTAGTAGATCAATACGGCAAAGTTCATGGACTCGCCCGGATTCGCATAGCAGACGCTTCTATCATGCCTGATGTTATACGAGCAAATACCAATGTCACAACAATGATGATAGGTGAACGAATAGCAAACTTTATACTCAACGGTAAATGACCTCTGGAGACGAGTAGGATATGTCAAAAATCCAGTATTATAATCAGGAGAATCATACTCACGTCAGGTTGCATTGACAGATCCAATAAACCCTTGAGAAACTCAGGGTACCTTCTTATAAATGTCCGATACGAGAGGAGCCAGAATTGACTAATAAAGAACAAGATTGGGAATTCGGCGTTCGGACCGAAGGTCACCTTGCAGACCCAAAATCCGGCGGTCCCGTAATACTTGGAGAGAATGATTTTAAATACAAGCTGTCCGGACAAGACTGGGGGATCCTACCCGACAACTGGACTTATAAGGAAGCCACGGCTGTAGACGTCGATTCAGAAGACCAGGTCTATGTATTTAACAGGGGAACTTGTCCAATGATAGTGTTCAATTCAGAAGGGCAGGTTATTCGAACATGGGGACAAGATGTATTCAAGAACCCACATGGAGTGACCATTGCTCCAGATGGAACGGTTTATTGTGTCGATAATGGGGATAGCACTATCCGTCAATTCACACCAGAAGGAAAGCTTCTAAAAACTCTAGGAACACCAAATAAGCCTAGCCCTAAAATGAGCGGTGAACCTTTCTCGCTACCTGCACATGTTGCTTTCGATCGTAGGACCGGAGAATTTTACGTAGCGGACGGGTATTCAAATGCGCGAGTACACAAATATTCCCCAGATGGAAAGCTTCTTTTTTCCTGGGGTGAGTCGGGGACCGGGGATGGTCAACTTAATATTGTCCACTATCTGGCCGTAGATAATAATGGTTGGGTGTATGTAGCAGATCGAGAGAACCATCGGATCCAAATATTCAGTCGCGACGGAAAATATGAAGCCCAGTGGGGCAACTTGTCCAGAGCAGCTGCGATTTGCATTGATGACCGTAGCGGCACAGAACTTGTATACATAGGTGAATATTTCTGTGGGATCGCTACAAATGACATAGGTACTGATCTAGGCCCACGTGTCACCGTGATGAATACTAGTGGCACAGTACTGGCTAGAGTTGGCAGAGACAGTTACGGTGCTCAACCTGGGCGATTCTATTCCCCACACGGCATCGCGGTCGACTCAAAAGGAGACATATACGTAGCTGAAGTATCTTGGAGCGATTACGGAAGTCATATGAACCCACAACAGGAATTGCGCTCAATGCAAAAATTAGTCAAGCAATAATATGGAATCTAATACTATCTAGAAACCTGGTATGGCTTCCTTTAGCCCGAATCCAGTTAAAGGCACCAATACTCGATCGTCGGACTTGATAAGTCCATCTGACACAAGCTGCTCGGTAGCGGCAAGAACAACGGCTGACGTAGGCTCTACTATAATCCCTTCCATTGCTGCAAGGTCTCGTTGCCAACTTAATATTTTGTCTTCCGTTACGGCCACCGCACTTCCAAAACTTTTTCTAGCGGCATCAACCAACGTATCGAGCCTAGGCGGATCGGGAACACTAACTCCTCCAGCTAAGCTTTTTGGCGCCATTAAGCTATCTGTCCAATTTTTACCTTGAAAAGCTGCAACAAAAGGTTGAGTCTCATCGGTTTGGGTTCCGTGGAGTCGCGGTATCCTCTCAATACGCCCGCTAGCGAGCATCTCAACAAATCCCTTATATAGACCATGGTATATGGACCCATTCCCTATAGGAACTATGATGTGATCTGGCAACGGGTCCATCTGCTCGACTATTTCGTAAGCCATGGTCTTTAGACCTTCAATGAAATAGATGTTTTTACCATAATCCATTAGCATGACACCCGTATCTTCTGATAAACGCCTTGCCCCTTCCACTCGACCTCGTGTACCGGAGTTTGTCCAAATCATCTCTACTCCGTGCATTTCAATAGCATGAAGTTTACGATTCCCACGTTTGGCTTCGTCGGCCACACCGAGAACTTTGATACCCGCGCGGGCGCAATAAGCCGCGAAAGAGTGGCCAGCATTCCCGCCAATAGGATCTACAATTTCTGTCACACCTGTATCTTTTAATACCGAAACCTGTACAACATTACCCCGATCTTTAAATGATCCTGTTGGACACAGATACTCAAGCTTACCTTGTAGGGTTCTTATCCCTAATTTCTTTCCGACAGCATCAAGAGGGATCAGAGGGGTATTACCCTCGCCCATCGTAACCAAATTACTTGCGGTTCGTATAGGAAGAGCGGACAAATATCGTGCCGTACCAACCTTGTTGTGATTGGTCATATTTTTAATATCAAATGCCTCAGAATACTGAACGTCCAACAACCCGTTGCAGACCTCACAATGGATTCGGTATCGGGAGTTGTCGTGTTTATGGCCGCAGTCGACACAATACAAATGGAATTCCATACCTTCTCCTTTGCAGCGCATTAAATTCTGCCGCATCCAAGTTCTCGGCTATTACAAATTCCCCGAGATGCTTTTGTCAACATTTACGATATAAT
>VEXF01000048.1 GCA_009391275.1 SAR202 cluster bacterium AD-804-J14_MRT_500m
TAATAAGGGTACTCCCGTTTGTTCTTCAGACTCTCAGTTGGTCGGCAGATCGTCTAGGCCCGATATGGTTGTCATTTGGATTAAAACGTATGGTACGCGATCCACTTCCACCGATATATCTTATGGTGATGATACTGTTAGCTGCCGGTCTGGCTAGCTTTACCACCTCGGTCCAATCTACAAGGGTTCGAAGTGAAATAGATAGGGTTAGCTATACCACTGGCGCCGATATGGTGGTCAAATCGAGAGGAACTCAGGGGATTGCAGATAGTTTGGCTGAGCTTAGCGGGATAAAAAGTTTCACTCCTGTACAAAGATCTGTTTTTCCTGTGAACGGCAAACCCGGGGTTTCATCAGCATTATTGCTAGGCATAGATTCTGAGATAATTGACGATGTTTCATGGTTTAGAAAAGATTTTTCAGACTCTAGACTTGTCGATTTGGCATTGATGATAGCTCCAATGGACAGAGAGATTGATGCGATAAATATACCTGAAGACACTATATCCTTAGGGTTATGGGCTCGTGCTGATGTGCCGGGGATAGCGCCGAACATCACTTTTAGCTTTCGTGGTTCTGAAGGACGCCTCAAAGATTTGAGTCTGGGACGTTTTGAAACTCAAGAATGGACCTATCTGGAGACAGAAATAGCAGAGTCGTTACAAGAACTGGAGTCGCCTGTGGATCTCTATGCTATCAGAGTGAAATATCCTTTCTCTGGTGGCCCTAAAAAAGGAGGAGTGAGCATAGATGAAGTAACTGGCTATAAGGGCTTAGATCGTGAGTCTGGTGAGGTGTTGATAGCCTTTGAAGGTTTCAATCCTTGGGTAGCGTTTTCAACTAGAGGCTTGTTATCGGATGTTGTGGAATATACCTCGAACGCTGCCTATGCTGGTGATTCTGGATTGGAAATCCTATGGGAAGATTCTTTGGTGGATCAGAATAGGGGTGCCATGATCCCGATTGGTCGATACCCGATACCAGCTGTTGGTGGAGAACCGTTTCGTAATGGAGACAAGGTCCGTTTATTAGTAGGGGGAGGAAAAATACCAGTGCCGATTGAAGTGATAGGTGAGGCTAAGTTTTTCCCTACAGCAGGCAATAGAGGTCAAGCTTTTTTACTAGTCGATAGGGGGACCTACGATAACTACATGGAAGTTACAGGTTTAGAACCCAAACAGGAGCCACAAGAATTCTGGTTGTCATTAGATAACGACGCCGATCGACAGATTGTTGCAGATAATCTAAGAACACAGTTACCGTCTAGGGCGCTTATTGTGGATAGAGCCGAAGCATTGGCGGAATCGCAAAGTGACCCTCTTAATGGGTCTGGCTGGTGGAGTTTGAACCAACTGGGATTAGGAGCTCTGGTGGCTGTAGTATTGCTCGCTATGCTGCTACATGTAACCGTTGCAATGATGAATTCAAGGATAGATTTGGCTGTGACCAGGGTGTTGGGCTTGTCTCGAACACAATTGGGGCTGACATTAGCAATAGAAATATTGTCTTTGGTATTTTTGGGAATACTAGTCGGGACCGCTACAGGAATTTTCTTGGCAAGTTGGGTCGTAGATAAGATTGATGTCACCGAAACTGGGGCTCGAGTGATTCCACCTAGTGTTCTCACCGTTGATCCGTGGTCGCTAGGGTTTGTGTTGGGAGCGTTGATTCTACTGGCTGTAGCAAGCACGATAGTTGCATGGATCGTGGCAAATAAGGTTAGCTCCGCTGAACAATTACGGTTAGGTCAATGATAATTGAGGGCTCTTATTAGTCATGGGCTGGTCATCACTATTTAATCAATCGCTAGTCATTGCTATAGGCAGGATTAGATCAGGTTGGCGCTTAGAACTGGCCTTTTTCTTAGGTATATTATTGGCCGTCACGCTAATGTCTAGTGGGGTTATCTATTCTGATTATCTTCAGGATGCCTCGATAAAACAGACTCTGAAAAAAGCCGATCCAAGCCAAACAAGTATAGTTTTTCTCAGTATAGATAGGCTTAGTCCGCCAAAGTACCAAGCCACACAACAAGTTATAAGCCAAGAAATATCATCCCGGCTCGGGCGATTCATTAGTGAGGAATCTTTCATACTCGAGACTAATACTTTTTTTTACCAAGGCCATACACAATTGGAGCTAGATGATGAGCGGAGACCACGTGGCAAATTACAATATATGCCCAGCTTGCCAAACAGGACACAATTAATCGCTGGGGAATGGCCTGTAAACACAAATGACTCAATAGAAGTAGCTATAGATAGCCAAGGGCTTGCATTGATGGATTTGGAGGTCGGTGATGAGTTGCGAATTATACGTCCACCTTCTTCCGAGCCTTTACCGCAGGTAGTTCAAATCGTTGCTGAATTCGAGAGACTGGATCCAAATGATGAATTTTGGTTTGGACTTAACAATGCGTTTACCAAGCAGCGTGAAGATTGGGTTTCTGTGCCTATGTTTACGGCAGTAGATACGCTTCTGTCCGAAAATCCGATGCGGACAGATGTGTATCATCCATCGGGAAAGTGGTTCTTTTTCTTAGATAAAGAAAACGTGGATTCAACTGATGTCGAAGACCTGAGGAATCTTATAAGGGAAGTTGTTTTAATCAAGCAGGATAAGCTAAGTAATGGATCCATATCGACTGATCTTTTGAATTTGCTGGATAGTTATTCTGAGCAAGCTACCTTAACCAAAGTGCCGCTACTTCTACTCATTTTTATGTCTACCGCGGTGTTGATGTTCTATCTGGCTCTGGTAGCAACGGTGGTGATTAAAGGACGTTCCAAGGAGTTATCCCTCCTAAAAAGCAGAGGTTCAACAACACTTCAGTTGGGATTATTGGCTTTAGTCGAAGGGTTATTGTTGGCGCTTCCTGCGATTGTATTAGGCCAGATATTAGCTCTATTGATAGTGCAGATTTTAGGGCGGTATCTATTTTCTGGAGGTGACACAGTCGCATCCATATCTGGTATTTCTATAGGTTTAGGCGTGATAGGTGGCTTGTTGTCCGTAGGTATGTTTGTGGTAGTGACTATATTGGCATCAAGCCGTGGAGTAGTAGAATTAAGACAAGAAACTGCTAGGCCTCCGCGTACCCCGTGGCTGCATAGATACTATCTAGATTTCGCTATATTACTACTAATTGGGATCATGTGGTGGCAGGTGCAGGGTAGAGGATCGTTTCTAGTACGATCGTTAGGTGACGGTGATCTGCAGATTGACTTCTCTCTTTTACTAGCGCCGGTTTTAGGATTAGTTGGGTCCGGGTTACTTGTTCTGAGGTTCTTCCCAATTCTTTCATCGTTTGCCCTCCGTTTGATAGGGCTTATAGCAACTCCTTGGGTGGTGCATGGTCTGAGAAGAATTTCCAGAGATCCAATGATGCCCGGGATTCTGATTGTGCTGCTTATGACGGCTTCTGCACTAGGAGTAGCAGTATCTGTTTTAAGATCAAGTGTTGAACAGAATCAAAAAGACAGATCCTATTACGAAGTCGGATCAGATATGCGAATCCAGCATCAATCGCAACTTGTTGGATCCGAGTCAGTAGACGTAGCTGCGGTCGCGCAGGCTCATCCTGAAGTAGTGGAAACTTCTTATGCCCGTAGAATGGACGCTAGTTTGCTTACCAGCGGTCGGAGCAAACCCGTATCACTACTGGCTGTTGAGACTGATAGATTTGCTGATGTGGCATGGTTTCGGGATGACTTTTCTGACAAAACACTTCCGGAAATCATCAGTTTGCTTAGCGTAGATGATTTCGGATCGGGCGACGGCATCTTGCTTCCTCTAGATACTACCCATCTTGGACTGTGGGTGCGTTTGGGTATATCCGATAAACGAACCATTATTAAAGCCAAAATAGAAGACAGCAATGGACTGGTCTTTGACATGTTACTTGGGGAAACAAATGAAAAAGACTGGATGAGAATCGAAAGTCCACTTGTTCCGATAGCGACAAGGTTTGGTAGGTCCAGGATAACGCCAGATGTGCAGCAGCCTTTCAAGTTACATTCGCTGGTGTTTACGTTTGCATCACAGACTGTACAACCTTCTGTGTTGTATCTAGATCAATTATATGCGGTAACTCCTGCCAATCAACATGTAGTTGCGGAGTTTGGAAGCGACGAAGGGTGGCAAACTATTGAAGACTATTCTAGGCCAGGGTTGTCAGGATTCGAGACAAGTAAGTCTGTTATTAGAGGGGGTCGTCCTACGGGTGTGTATAGTTCGTCCCCAGCAGGACTAGCAATTCGCGGAATACGTAAAGGTCAACAACAAGGCCCTATTCCTGCCATAGTCAGCCATTCGTTCTTTGAACTGTCGGATGCTGAGTTGGGGGACACGGTAAATGTGAGACTTTCAAACGTTGCCGCACCAATCGAGCTGAAAGCGGCATCTGAGTTTTTCCCTACGTTGTTTCCACAGAAAGTACCGTTTGTAGTATTAGGTTTAGAAGAGATGAACCGGTTTGTTAGCTTGCACAAGGCGATGAATACCTCGGGGCCCGATGAAGTTTGGATGAAACTATCTGATCCATCAATGCCATGGGATAGTTTGCAGCCATCAATTATAGGGTCGGGAATAAATGTTCGCAGCGTACACTCTGCTGAAGACATCATTTCTGATAAATTTAAACAAACACTAGTAACATCTGGATGGGAAGGGCTTTTCGTTCTAATGTTTCTGTCGGTTGCCGTATCTGGTATCACTGGGTTGATGTTGTTTGCATATATGGATACGCGTGATCGGCAGATGGAGTTTGCATTACTTCGCACATTAGGCTTAAGCAGATTTCAACTCCGCGGAGTCGTATGGTTTACCCCCATCGTGATTATGCTAGTCGGTGCTGGGTTAGGTACGGGTTTAGGAATAGGATTAACTCAGGCGTTGCTGCCACTTTTGGAGGTGGCAGAAGAAGGTGTAAAAGTTACGCCTCCTATGGCAGTAAATTTGAATTGGATGGCCATAGCTGCACCTTATCTAACCATTTCAGTGGTCGCTTTAATTGTAGCGCCTTGGCTTTCTTGGCTAGCTCACAAATTGGATGTACAAGGAGTGTTGAGGATGGGGTCGGGATAACAATTAAGAGATAAAACAGGTTAATTTTACTAGGAGCGGTATTAAGATGACATTTGGTAGGTTTAGTGGTGTGGATCTATGAAAGATGATCCGAACGCACACATTATTTGTCGTGACCTCTTCAAGATATACAAACGGGCCGGACTGGAAGTTGTGGCATTGAGGGGACTTGATATGGAAGTTGCTACGGGAGAAATGGTGGCGATTTTAGGATCTAGCGGTAGTGGCAAATCCACTTTACTAAATATATTGGCAGGGTTAGATAAACCTTCAGCCGGACATATTCGAGTAGGAACCAGGGATCTCTTGAACATTTCTGATGCCGAATTAGTCATGTATAGGCGGTTAGATGTAGGGTTTGTGTGGCAGGTTCCTGGTAGAAACTTAGTTCCATATCTAAGTGCTGTGGAAAATGTTTCTCTTCCCATGGCAATAGCTGGAGTGCAGAAACGAGAGAGACGTAAAAGCGCGGGTGATCTATTAAGTGCGTTAGGGTTGGAGGGCAAACTGAATCGTCAGCCACATCAACTTTCAGGCGGCGAGCAGCAAAGGGTTGCGATTGCACTTGCAATTGCGAACTCACCTCCATTGTTATTAGCGGATGAACCGACCGGGGAGCTTGATACGGAAAGTGCAGCTGAGGTTTTTAGACTATTGCAATCACTTTTATTCCTTCTATAGACCCAGAATTTAACGGTACCCATGGATCTACCACGTTCATTAAAGCGGTGTAACATCCCGCTTTCGTCTCAGTAAATGTACAATTTACTGGGCCTCTGACCTGGGGGCTTGATCCAGTAAAATCTAGGGTGACCTTTTTTCCTGATTTTGTCAGTTTCACGTGTATCTTATGTGGGCCTCCCCCATGACCATCGTCTTCCTGGTAGTCAGTGCCTTCCCACGCTCCATCTGGTAACGCTTCAAGCATGTTATGAAATCGCTTGCGCGAATAATTTAAAGCCTCCTCCATACCCTCTTGAACCATCTTGATTCCGTATTTATGTATTAATGCTGAAACTCGCCGTTCAGCGACTATGTTGGATGCTATTTGAGCTTGAATATCCCCCCAACACTGCTTCGGCAACCTAACATTCTTAAGAATAAAATCCCGTATTTCTCTATCCAAATTACCTGCTTTATAAAGTTTGGCAGGAGGTATTATCAACGCCTCTTGTATGACATGACGCGCCGTCCCAGACCAGCCTCCAGGGGCCATTCCACCTACATCCACCCAATGACCTCTGTTTACTGCAAACCCTATCAAACGTTTTTGCAGGAACATTGGTGACGCCACCACGACATCTGCCTGATGTGAACCGCCGTTGTATGGATCGTTAAAAACAATTACGTCCCCAGGTTCGAATTTATCGTATGTTGAGGTCAATGTTTTCATAGGGTCAAATAATGCGCCAGAATGTACTGGGATCCCGTAGGCTTGAGCAATCATGCGCGAATCCGCATCAAATAACGCACAAGTGAAATCCCGGCCTTCGCTAAGGCAGGTTGAATATGCGGACCGCACCGTAGTTTCCACCATCTCTTCTACTGTCGAAACCAAATAGCTGCGCATAATCTCTGCGGTAAACGAGTCCAGACTGGCTTTAGATTGTATTTTTTTCTTTTTAGTCACCATAACTTAATCCCTTATTTTACCGTCGGTCATTTTTGTATTTTTGACAACTTGGAGTCAGCATACACGATCAGATTTCCATACCGGTCAACCGTTGCCGCGGTAGACCTAGGCATAAACAAAGCTGAATCTTCTTCTTCAACTATGCAAGGACCGCGCAAAACCATCCCACAAGCTAATTCGCATCTGTCGAAAACAGGTATGGTCTTTGGGTACATAACTAGTCTTTGACGATGACTGGGTTTCGGCTTGTTCACATTCTTTGTGCTCGTCCCAATGTCTAACGGGCGAACCACGCCCGTTACAGTAGCCTGGGCATTCACGACTTCCGCAGAATCGTCCAGACGTGTCCCGTACAATTCTTGGTGCCGACTCTGAAATTCGGAGTAGATCTCCCTTTTTGAAAATGGTTTTTCTGTGTTTAAAATCACAGTTACTTCATTGGATTGACCAACATACCGAACATCCAGCGAAAACCCGACTTCGGTCCTAATGATGTTTTCTTTTTCGTTGTCTAGGAACCTAGCGGCTTGTGTCTTCAGATCATTTAGCACCTTCCTAAGCTCTGAACCTGAGAGTTGAGATAATGGCCACATCAAAGTTCTAGAAACAGAATTTTTCATATTTGCCGTTAAAAGACCGAATGCTGAGAACGTACTGGGGCCTAGGGGTACCAGGATATTTCGTATCCCTACTTCTTTGGCCACTTCAACTGCATGTTGTCCTCCAGCACCTCCGAAAGCAACCATTGTGAAATCTCTTGGGTCTATACCTTTCCTAACAGTCATTGCCTGTATTGCCTGGACCATATGCGCGTTCACTATTCGGTAAATTCCCAATGCCGCTTCTTCAATTGACACTTTAAAATGCTTTGCGATAGGCATTATCGCCTGTGTTGATTTAGCCAGCGATACTTCCAACCTACCACCCAGAAAATTGTTCGGATTCAGCAAACCAATTACTAGATTAGCGTCCGTCACTGTAGGCGATGTGCCGCCTCTGCCATAGCAGGCAGGACCTGGTATCGCACCAGCACTCTGTGGCCCTACTCTAAGTGCACCTCCTTCATCTATCCAAGCTATGCTTCCACCTCCTGCACCAATTGAATTAATATCTATGCTCTGAGTTCTGGCCGGTATTCCCCATTCCACTTCTACTTCCTCTTTTACATCTGGCCGACCGTCTCTAATTACACCTACATCAAAACTAGTACCCCCGGCATCTATCGTGACCAAATTCCCCAAACCTACTTTTTCACCTATGAACCTTCCTGCTAATACCCCAGCTGCAGGGCCAGAAGCTATCAAGGTTATTGGAAATTTTTTGGCTTGCTCTGACGGAACGACTCCGGCTCCCGAATGCATATACTTGATCCCTAACGGTAATGCTTTATCAAGCTTACCTATATAACCAAAAGTTTTTGGCATAGCGTATGAATTAAGAACCGTCGTACTCATTCTAGGATACTCTCGGATCCTCGGATCTACCTCGGATGATAAGCTCAAGTGAAACCTTGGGTATAACTCGCGAACAACATCAGCTACTAGCCGCTCATGGTCGGGATTCGCGTAAGAATTGAACAGGGCTACAGCAATCGCCTCCACCTCATGTTCCATTAACTCCCGCAGATGATCCTTGATTTGAGAAACGTTGGGACGAACGAGAACGTTCCCCTTGTGATCGACCCGTTCATCTAGTTCATAGACAAGATTCCGTGGGACGAATGGCCTTGGTTTGTCGTATTGGAGATCGTATAGGTCCTGACGGTAGCTAGTGCCAATTTCTAAAACATCTCGAAATCCCTTCGTCGTCAGCAACCCCACCTTAGCACCTGTACGAGTAAGCACCAAATTCGTGACCAAAGTAGTAGCATGCATAAAATACGAAACATCTTCTGCCCGCACGCCAACCAATTCACAAGCCCTCAGCAATCCATCCTCTGGCACATCAGGCGTTGTAGCTGTCTTCACCTTTATAATCTTCCCATTAGATTCATCGTACATCACCAGGTCGGTGAACGTCCCGCCAATATCAACGCCTACCCTTTTCATCAAATCTCACCCAAAAACTTTGCTGTTGACTTCATATGTCAGGTTCGGATTACCCCGATACCATGTTCTATTTGAATCTCTGTGCCAAATGGCCGAGACAATTTATCCAACCATCTCAATATGCTCTCTGCCTTAGACTCTTGTGCCAGCACAGGTCGTCCTCTCTGACCAATTGGCTTCTGGAACCCCATATCTATTGGATACAACAAGACCTCTTTTAAGAGTCCGTTCCGGAAATTACAAACTGGGACCACGCTTTGCCAGAAAACTGGATCAGCTGCAAAAGAACTTGTACCTCCACCTGACCGGATGTCTAGGTAATCTCCTGGTGTCTGATCGTAGCCCAGATTAAATCTTCTATACGCTTCTTCTGGCAGCCATTCCACTGTCTCATTTTGGAAAATGAAATTCCCTAGACTATAAAAGATTGGACGGTTCTTATAAATCTCGATTCCTCTCAGAAAGTGAGGTCCGTGCCCCGCAACCACTGAACATCCTTGGTCCACTGCCCAATGGGCCATCTCTATCAAAAAGTCGGGGGGGGAAACCCTTGAGTGTCCATGGAAGTCGCCACTCATACCACTCTCATGACAGTGAACACCATATATCAACCAATCAGATTGCTTGCGGGCTCCCCGAATCCATTTACCAATCCCAGCAAG
>VEXF01000049.1 GCA_009391275.1 SAR202 cluster bacterium AD-804-J14_MRT_500m
GCTGCATAATATTCGTCAGCAACGAGACTCATTGTGTATCAAAACATAACACAATCACAACGGCAATCCTTTCCGAAACGAGGTTTAAGGAATTTATGCTTCCGGATCCATCATTTCCTCGAGCCCATCTACTTGCGACCTTGTTCACAAAATTGTGATCCTTGCAATATGCATATATCTAACGGACGTGCCATGAGACCAAGTCCTAGTGAACTAACCAGACAAATGTTGATGATATACTAGTGGAAATACCTTGGTGGGAAGCAATATGCGTTCTTTTCGGTTAGCGCTAGCCCAAATTAACAGCACGGTAGGTGACCTCCACGGCAACGTCCGGAAAATTCTTGATTACATTGATAATGCTCGGGATTTAACAGCAGATCTGGTTGCGTTTCCCGAAACTGCTATTACTGGATATCCGGCGGAAGACTTGATGCACAAACCGGCTTTTCTCAGGGACAACATGGCAGCGTTACAACAAGTAGTACAAGCATCTAGAGGGATAACTGTAGTCGTAGGGTTTGTAGACACAGACGGAGATATCTTCAATGCGGCAGCTATAGCAAACGATGGCAAGTTGGCTGGCGTTTATCACAAAATTCATCTGCCTACATACGGGGT
This sequence comes from SAR202 cluster bacterium AD-804-J14_MRT_500m, assembly GCA_009391275.1. The sequence goes on from VEXF01000049.1 coordinate 622, forward strand.
ATTTGATGAAGATCGTTATTTTAGGCCCGGCGAAAGTTGCCCGGTGTATATTGTCAGCGGGACATCAGTGGCCGTAAACATATGCGAGGACGCTTGGTACCCACTAGAACCTACGCTAGTGCAGCGTCAAGCCGGGGCCGAGATCCTAGTCAACATCAATGCGTCTCCCTATCATTCTGGAAAACAACTGGATCGTGAAAGAATGATGGCAACACGGGCATCTGATAATAAGATATACGCCGGGTATTTGAACGCCGTCGGAGGGCAAGACGAGTTAGTCTTCGACGGAGCTAGCATGGTGTTTGACCCAGAAGGTAAAATCATCGCGCGAGGGGCCAATTTCGAAGAAGACCTATTGATCTCAGATCTAGATATGGATGCGCTTCTTAGTTCACGACTGAAATATCCTCGGATCAGAAACCATACGACTCAGGGACGAGGAGAAGTGGTATTAGTATCCGAATACCAGCAAAAAGACCGTCCTGCGTTAAAGCCCCGTGCTGCGCCATCCGAACTATGTCGTGAGGAAGAAGTGTATCAGGCATTAGTGACTGGTTGTAGAGATTACGTGGGCAAAAATGGCTTTAGTCGGGTGCTAATTGGGCTTTCCGGAGGAATTGATTCGGCGTTGACGGCCTGTATAGCCACGGACGCGCTTGGCAAAAACAACGTACTTGGTATCACAATGCCATCCAGGTACTCAAGCGAAGGGAGCATAGACGATTCCGTCGCCTTATCCGAAAATCTTGGAATAGAGATATGGACCATACCTATTGAACCTGCCCATACGGCCTTTCAGCAAATGCTGAAGGATCCGTTCGTCGGGACTATTGAAGGTGTCGCTGAGGAAAACATACAAGCTAGGATTCGTGGAAATATTCTAATGGCGATTTCAAATAAATTCGGATGGCTAGTATTAACAACAGGAAACAAAAGCGAAATGGCAATGGGATACGCTACTTTATACGGTGACATGGCGGGCGGATTCGCAGTTCTTAAAGATGTTCCAAAAACAATGGTATATGAACTTTGCAACTGGCGTAACGAGAACAAGCGACCAACTGTAGCTATACCACAAGATATCATCCTTAAACCGCCCAGTGCAGAGTTAAGACCGAATCAAAAAGATGCCGACACTCTTCCGGCATATGATGTCCTCGATCAGATATTGAAAGCGTACGTAGAAGAAGACCTTGATTACGGTGAGATAATCAGCTTAGGATTCGACCCGTCTCTGGTACAACGTACGATAGCCACAGTTGATCGAAACGAATACAAGCGGCGTCAATCTCCTCCAGGTATCAAGATTACGCCAAAGGCGTTCGGTAGAGATAGGCGATTACCAATAGTGAATCATTATCGACAATTCTGATCCGACTGCAGTTAAAATATCTAGTACAACTATATTGGCCTTCATAAGCCCGTAACCTGCCCGCGTTCCTTCGATACGCTAAACACAAACCCGCCTCTAGGAATGTCGTCGCCAGTAAGAATGAATGAAAAGTATCTTGTGCCAGGATACTTGGAAGTAGTCAAACCACAAATATTTGTCTCGTTGCCTTTCTATCCCGTTTCTCAGATTTCTCTTCATCTTTGAAACCCCGATGACAGCATCCTTCCGTCACCTTGTTGGGTCTAATTTGGCCATGATATGATGCAAACCAATAAGGCAGTTGGTGGTGAGAGGATGACGACCGAAAAAACGAAAGCACTAGACATAGCACTTAGCCAGATCGAACGAGATTTCGGCAAAGGCGCCGTAATGCGGCTTGGAGAATCATCTGAAACTCAGATTATGCACTCCATCGCAACGGGATCCCTAGCTCTTGACCTAGCACTAGGTATTGGAGGGATCCCTCAAGGCCGCGTCACCGAAGTATATGGGGCGGAGGCAGCCGGGAAATCTACATTAGCATTACACATAATGGCCAACAGCCAAGCTCAGGGGGGAACTGCGGCTTACATTGACGTGGAACATGCAATGGATCCTAGTTACGCATCTAATCTGGGACTCAATCTTGAAGAACTCCTAGTATCCCAGCCTGATGACGCAGAACAAGCCCTAGAGATAACAGAATATCTAGTACGGAGTGGAGCTGTTGGCGTGGTAGTGGTGGACAGCGTAGCAGCCTTGGTTCCTCGAGCCGAGATTGAAGGGGATATGGGAGACGCCCATATAGGATTGCAGGCTAGATTGATGTCACAAGCACTTCGCAAGCTTACCGGGGCAATACATAGATCTAAGACTGCAGTGCTCTTTGTAAACCAACTCAGAGAAAAAGTAGGTGTCATGTTTGGTAGCCCTGAAGTGACACCTGGCGGCCGGGCTTTAAAATTCTACAGTTCGGTCCGAGTCGACTTAAGGAGGGTGGAATCCATTAAACACGGTACCGAAATAGTTGGTAATCGTGTACGGGCTAGAGTTGTAAAGAATAAAGTCGCTCCTCCATTCAGGGTTGCAGAATTTGACATCATGTTCAACAAAGGTATCAGCCTGGCTGGCGATATCTTGGATCTAGGAGCAGAAAAAGGAATCGTTAAAAAGGCAGGTTCATTCTATTCTTATGGCGAAACCAGATTAGGACAAGGACGAGAAAACTCTAAAGAGTTCCTCGAAAGCAACGAAGATATCGCCAAGGAAATCGAGTCTAAGATTCGGGGCGAAACGCCTGTAGCTGATCATATCGCCACAGCCGATGGCGCAAATTAACATACATGATGCAGCTATCAGACTAATGGAAGGCATCCCAATCGAATATGACTCGAAGGCTGGTTGCTAAACAAAATCTAAACCGCAATCCAATCGATGTAGCCTTCCGATTTCTGACCTACCGTCCACGCAGTGAATCCGAAGTCCGACGTCGCCTATCGAGACAATTCACGATGATGCAAGTGGACGAGACGATAGACAAACTTCAAGAACGAGGTATTCTTGATGACTCAGCTTTCGCAAATTTCTGGTGTTCAAATCGAGAGCAACACCGCCCCCGTTCTAAGATGATGTTGAATCAAGAGCTAAGAAGCTTCGGAGTATCCGGTACGATTGCGAAAGAAGCCTTGAATATGATAGACGATGAAACATCGGCTCTCAACGCCGGCCGTAGATACGGTCGACGGTTATCAACCGCTGATCAACAAAGTTTCTATAAGAAAATGATGAACCATCTTCATAGAAGAGGGTTCGGATTTTTGTTGACGCAAAAAGTAGCTAGGGATATCTGGAATGAACTATCGTGTCCTGCTGACAGTGATATATATGGCAACACAAAGGAACAGCAACCCAAAAACTAGATCACCAATACTAAATCCACTCCCTATTGCAAGTGCTAATACAAAAGCTATTACGACGCCCACTACCGAAACAGCTGCCAATCCGGATCCACGCTTACGATTCACTGATGTTGTGACGGACTCCCCAATGACATACCCGGCGCCCATGGCCAACAACCATGGAATAAAAAATATCCAGCCAATAGCTGCCAAAAGAAAACCCCAAGCTATTCCTACAACCGCACCAATAGACACGCTCACTCCAAAAGCCACAATATATTGGCGTAAACTTATGACGTATGGGGGGATCGTTTGGGCCTTGCCACATTCTTGGCAACGAGCTCCCACAGCAGTTTGAACCATACAACGCGGACAAATATATTTACCGCACCGAACGCACGTTAACCCTGTGTCCACCTCTGGGTGTACGTTACAACGTCCAAATATGGGTTGTCCGAGCTCTTTCCCCATCTTAATTTAATAAACTAAGCACAATTTTTGTTGATCGGTACTCTGGACAGCCACTCATCCCGGCTTTCTACGTCTCGGTCACGGATTAAGCGATTCCAAAACACTCGGTTAACAGACAAATCTTTTGGCAACGGAGTCCAGTTTGAGGTAAGTCTTTTCAAAACCACCAACCCCGCAACAGCGGCCGAATACCAAATTATCGTTGATGACTGTCCCATGAGATAGGTCCAGAGCGGCAGCAGAGATAAAGATACTAAATTCACAATCGCAGAATTTCGAAATATTTTCAGACCTAACAATGCCCCGGCAATAAATATCAATAATTGATAAAAAGCAAACGCTAGTGCGGTCCCTGATGCCACTACAAAACCCCTGCCTCCTTGAAATTTTAGGAAGACGGACCAGTTGTTTCCTACAATGGCTAATACACCAGCTCCGGCCAGTGACGCTGATGAACGATCAAATCCTAAGGTATAATTTAGAAAGTTAGATCCTGTAGGCCCTTCTATTGATATACCAAATAGATGGATGCCTATCCATATTGGCGAAGCACCTTTCACAAATATCTCGAAAATTGAGAGCACTGCAGTCCACCACTTGCCGACGTGGGGAAAAACGTTACTTCCTCCGACATTTCCGCTGCCGAATTGCCGAATATCGATCCCTTTTACCAAACGGCCAATTAGGTAAGCTGTGGGCACAGATCCTATGAGGTACGCGTAGAGATACAGAAGAAACAGATCCATGTCCTACACACTAACTATGTCAGGCCAAGGGGGGCGTTTTAGCCGTTATTTTGGATGCAGCTAGAATTTCAAGTGCCATCACTGACGCTTCTGGAGGACCTACTTCACCAGGCAAAGTTTCTCCATTAACTCCAAACGCGTGATAATCACTTCCACCACATGGAATAAGCTCAAACCTAGCTGCCAGCTCTGCTAAATCTTTAACTACACCTGGCTCATATCCACTGTAATAAACTTCTATCCCGACCAGCCCCGCTTCTACCATTTCCGCTAGTCGATCTTCCAGGTTATTAACAAAGGTAGGGTGGGCTAAAACAGATACACCTCCTACGCTATGAATTAATTCGATAGCATCTTGAGGTAGAAATTTCGTACGTGAAACGTACGCTGAACCTTCCCGACCCAAATATTTATCGAAGGCCTCCCGGTTATCCTTAACATAGCCTTTTTCAATCATGGCCTGGGCAATATGAGGTCTACCAACGGCTCCATCCGCCAACTGCAATATCCGCTCAATCTCCAGATTTATCCCTAGTTTGCTAAGTACATCAACCATCTCTTTTGTCCGTTCTAATCGATCATCCCTAAATCCTTTTAGGACCTGCTGAAATGTTGAGTCTTCCCATCTAAGAAAATAACCGAGGATATGCACTTCAGTTCCCGGCGCATCCGCACTCAACTCTATGCCTGGTATCAAAGTGAGATCTTTTATCGATGCCTGCACGGTCTGAGCTTCAATGATTCCATCAGTGGAGTCATGGTCAGTAATAGCAACTATTTTCAGTCCACGTCTGTCCAGTAGATTGATTAATTCTGTCGGGGAAAGGTTCCCATCTGAAGCGGTAGTGTGCAGATGCAAGTCGACGGTGGCCACGGTATTATTCTACCTCCCTGTCTATACGATCGATATATATAGCTTTTCCGGTTTCTTCGTCGATTTCTACGAGCACAGAATTGAATGACACGGGCCCCTTGGCAACTTCGAAAAGATGTGGGGTTTGGGTTAAAAATTTCTCAACTACCCCAGCTGAATCCATCCCGATCACCGAATTCAATGGTCCGACCATACCTAGGTCAGAGACATACCCAGTACCACCCGGTAGAACACGATAATCGGCCGTCGGAACATGAGTATGGGTACCTACCACCGCACTAACTCGACCGTCGAGAAACCACCCCATCGCTTGTTTTTCTGATGTGGCTTCAGCATGAAAATCAACCAAGATTACCCGGGGGGCAGTTGACGTTTGGACTTCTTGCAGTATTCGATCTGCCTCTCGAAAAGGACAATCCAAAGGTTCCATGAATACCCGTCCCATGAGGTTAATTATCAGCACGTTTCCGAGGTTAATGTATCCTTGTCCCGGGGCCCCTGGAGGAAAATTTGAAGGACGAATAAGTGGAATTTCTTCATCTAAAAAAGGTATGATTTCTTTCTTACGCCAAACATGATTTCCCGTGGTAACTACGTCTACCCCCACTCCATATAAAGCGTTAAAGGTGACAGGAGTAATACCGAACCCACCAGCTACGTTCTCTCCATTCGCTACAACTAGATCAAACTGGAGTTCTCGGCGAAGACTCGGAACTAGTCTCTCAACCGCTTGGCGTCCGGGCCTTCCAACTATATCTCCGATCATTAGTACCCGCAATTTGAAAACCCTTTAATAAAAACTGTAATGGGCTAATTCTGTTGGTTTTGATCCAGAAGATAGACAAGTCCCGAGGAGCATACGCTCCTCGGGACTTTTTGTTTAGCGATGGAATTAGAAATCTACCGGGCGATCTCCACACTACGGGTTTCTCTTACAACCGTAATTTTTACCTGCCCCGGATAGATCAGTTCATCCTCTACTCTTTTTGCCACATCACGAGCAAGACCTGCGGCTTCATAATCGTCCATATCTTCCGGCTTTACGATTATGCGTACTTCTCGACCTGCTTGTATTGCATACGCCTTTTGAACACCGGGGAAACTGGTTGCGACCCCCTCAAGAGCTTCTAGACGCTCAACGTAATGTTCTAAACTTTCTTTCCTTGCGCCAGGGCGAGCTGCGCTTATAGCATCTGCTGCAGCTACTATTAAGGCCTCAACGGATCCTCTATCATCCTCATGGTGCTCAACAATCGCTCGATGAACATCTGATTGAATGCCGTATTTCTCAGCTATATCACCACCGATATCAACATGGCTACCTTGAACTTCATGGGTCATAGCTTTCCCTATGTCATGTAACAACCCACCAGCTTTTGCCACCTCAATATCTGCCCCAATTTCCGCCGCTATTAAACCGCATAACAGCGAAACCTCAACTGAGTGCTGCAGTATATTTTCACCATAGCTATATCGATATTTTAGGCGACCCAACAGTTTAATTAATTCAGGGTGAAGCCCTCTCACACCAGCGTCAAAAGTTGCCTCTTCTCCAGAGCGCGAAATTGTCTCTTCTACTTCGTGCTGTGATTTTTGGACAATCTCTTCTATCCTAGCCGGATGGATTCGACCATCCTTGATCAGTTTCTCTAAAGACACGCGCGCGACTTCGCGTCTTATAGGATCAAAACAGGAAATCGTTACCATTTCAGGTGTATCATCAATGAGGACATCTACTCCAGTAGCCGATTCCAACGCCCGGATGTTTCGACCTTCCCTTCCAATCAAACGACCTTTCATGTCGTCGCTGGGAAGGGGCACCTTAGAGGTGCTGCGCTCAGACACAACGTCAGAGGCCAGTCGTTGAATAGCTAACGTAATAACCTTTCTGGCTTCCTCGTCGACCTTGTAATGCATCTCTTGCTCCAGTTCATAGTACCGTTTGGCAAGTTCGTGACGCATCCCCTCTTCTGCCTTTGTCTCAATCAGATGTCGCGCATGGTCAGTGGTTAAACCAGCAACTCTTTCGAGCTCTTGGATCTGTTTATCCTTAAGTTCTTCCACTTCAGCACTGAGTTGTTCAATCGCAGATTCCCTAGCATCAGTTGACAGTTCTTTACGTTCGACTGCCTCGTTTCTCCGCTCTATACTTTCTTCTCTCTGTCTGTGGCTTTTTTCTTGTGACCTTAGCTCCCTTATTCGCTCTTTGACTTCGTCCTCAGCCTGCGACCGTATCTTTGAGGCCTCTTCCCTGCCTTCCAACAAGATCTTCCGCTTTTCCTCTATGGCGTCCGCTTCTAGTTTCTGAGCCTCTAGCCTCGCGGTTTTTATACCTTGTCCGGTCAACGCTGAGAGGACGGTTCTAATAAAACTCATGTGCGACTTTGCACCGTCCTTTCCAATTGTATCCTACCTATGTTATTTTCGTTTTCACCATTGGGTAGTTTAAGACGCCCTATGATAGCCATGACGAAATCAGGGTGTCAAGGTAGCGTCAGTGAACCAAAATTAGCGTCTAGATAGGATTTAAAGTCGTTCGCCACGCATCTATCGACTTCTCGTTCTCATTTCTATCCTACTTGAAATCAACAGGCGTTCGTATCTGATCAAATGCTGGCGCCCAATAAATGCAAAACCGACATCTATCTAAGAGAACCGAAGCGCAGTGATGGTGAACGACTATTAAGCCACTTTGCTAACACCTTACGATGGCAAGGCTTCTATGGCGGGTCGAAACACAAGAGAGTTAAATCGCACGCTAAGTCTTAATTAATGTTGAGGAATACAAAAGCTCGCCGTGTAAATCATGATACTAACGTCTTCATAATACGGGCGTTGATCTATCAAACCTTGTATTCAGATAATTTCAGTTCAGAACAATCTCCCATCTTTCACGAGATTCCTCCAGCGGCGATCCAAATCTTTGAGGCTCTCAACTCTAGCTACCATCTCCTTACCCCTGAA
>VEXF01000050.1 GCA_009391275.1 SAR202 cluster bacterium AD-804-J14_MRT_500m
ATATCTTTACCCGGCCTCTTGCGAATCCGCCTGTAGTTTGACGTTCTAGATCAGTTATCTTTCCTTCAAACAAAATTTTCCCCGGATGAGTCCGAAGAATTGCTTCGACAGGGTCTTCATGTTTCTGGCGAGCTTTCCTAACGGCCTCTCCTATGCGACGAGTTAGTGACAACGTTCCGGGCACAGCAGTGTTGCGTATTTGTTCTCCAGACATCGGATTAAGTGCGTATGCTGCTACGCATCCCATCTGAATGGTAGCGGCTCTGGCCAGTCTTTCGACCCATTTCGCATTTAATGCTTCGGTAATATAGATGACGTTACCTTTCTCATCACACAACGACATTGGGACAAAGGGGGCTCCGTATATAAAAAATGTCTTCATTTGGAGTTCCGGAAAAGCCCGTCCCATACCGTCTCCATCCACTACATTTAAGCCAGCACTTGATGCGGCGATCATTGCTTCGAAAGAATTGCCTCCACCTATCTCATTACAAATTAACGCTGTGGCTTGCACCTGAGAGTAGCTTTCTATGGCTTTTAATGCATGATAGGACTCCAGTCCACGTAACTTCTCTACATCGCATGTTGGAGAGCCTATTCCGCCTACACATACAACCGCTTCATTATCAGACAACTCGTTCAAAGGGACTACCCCCACCGGCCCATTATGTTTGAGTACTTCTTTAGCACGAAGCTTCCCAGTGTATGGGTTGCCACCACCGCCTGTACCAAGGATCCCAGCTCCTATGGCAATAGAATCAAGAGCGTCTTCGTTCGTGTACCACATTGTTATTCGTTAAAATCTCTGAACTATCCAGCGGACTGTGTCCATAGTTTCGTATGGTAACAGTCAATATATATACAGGCAACGAACTTCCAAGGTCATCAAGGCAACACCCTGACATTGTTTAGTATATGAACCTACGCCTGCAGATGATTCGTATGTATTAGACGTGGTCGGGAAATCGGTAAGACAAAATATTCAAAGGGACCCTTTTAACCCAGATTGCCACCGTTTGGCCATATCGAATTCGTTATAGTGTGCTTATAAATATGGCCGGCAAGCGTTTGCAATGTTGGTTTACATGTTCTCGTATCAGGCTAGAAAAGAATTAGGCATTTGGAGTAGGAGAAACAAAAACCTGGTCTCAAATGGCTATAGCTCTTTCAAGCTGGGTATGATTCGCTCACCTACTAAATCCATCATCCTAAGCACTTCCGTCTGCGACATCTCGGGCCATTGTAGCCGGAGGTCGATATGTGTGACTCCCAACTCGGAAAGAGCTGCCAACTTTTCCAAACACTCGCTAGGAGACCCAACTATGAAGGGGTCTTCTAGCAGCGAGTCGATACCTTTTGACAGTGCTTGTTCAGCTGTCGGTAGTCCATGTTTTGCATACCCACCGTATTTTATCTCTACGGCCTTTCGTGCCCGTTCCCGGGCAAGCTGCCCTGATTTGTTAACGAAACACTCTCTCATGATCGGAAGTTCTCCAGGGTCTGGATTTCCGTATTCCTCCAAGGTTGATCGCCAGAGTTCAGTATGGGTCTTGAGGGATTCATGTGTTTCTAGCCCTAATCCGAAAAAAGTGTGACCAAGCCGTCCTGCCCTAATAATGGGAGCTTCATTCATAGCCGCCACCCACACACGTGGATGAGGTACCTGATACGGTTTCGCTGTAGGTTGCGCTCGGATAACTTGATAAAATTTTCCTTCGTAGGTTACCTCATCTTCAGTCCATAATTTGACAATCAGATCCAGGGCCTCTTCGAATCTGGCAGCTCGTTGGGACATCTTTACTCCCATCGCGTCAAATTCCTCCGCTCGGTAACCTAACCCGACTCCAAAAACAAAACGCCCTGTGCAAATATGATCCAAAGTTGCTATTTCTTCAGCTAACTGAACAGGGTTTATCATTGGCAATAATAACACTCCTGTTACCAGTTCCATCTGTCCTGGTTCTGCGGACAGACGAGCTAGCGCTGACATTGGTTGAAAATGCTGAAAAGGATGTATAAGCCAATGTTGGCCCCATGACACAAATTCAAACCCTGCATCCCTCGCGAATCGGAATTGCTCTAGATGACCAAGCCATTGTTGCTGGAGATCCGAAGGATAGGTTACTACGTTGCCAACCTGGAACCCCACTTTCATTTCGCCTTCCTCCTCTGTCTGGAATGGGATAGTACAAAGATATGTCGGTTCTTATAGTCTACCAACGTGCTATGGATATTTTGCTTCGGTTTGGGCTTTTTGGAGTTACAGTCTGTTTGTCCAGACAACCCGTAGTGTGTGCGCTGTTTAAAGATACATTAGATTGAGAAAAGGTAAGGGCAATGTTGAAAGGGATGGTTTGTACGAGGTTATTATCAGGTCTCCCGGTAGATCTGTCCTCGGTTTCGCACTTGCTGAAGTGAATTCAAGTCGTCTGACTCTAATCTATAACCTTGAGGCTGTGGTGCTCTAGCTCCAAGGCCTAAAATCTTTAACACATGAGGGTTTGTGTAGTACCCATTGTACGCATGCAAAATAAGATTTCGGAAAAAGATAGAATCATTTTCTTCTATTTCCTTTAACAAGTTAGTCTTGTCTTCGTCTCCTAACTCACAAAAACCCATTCCAAGTTTCTCTTCGCTAGCCATTGTGATTGATGATAACCCGGCTGAAAATAAATTTTTCATCTCCGGTGATTCTCCGATAACCCGGTCTAAGTATTGTCCAATGCCCAGTTGACCGGCGCCGGGCAACCCATTTCCTGCTGGCAGAATCGTGTCTAGGACTGCCGTCATTGTTTTTCTCTGAACCTCGGATAAGAATTTCCACATGATTCCGTCAGATTCGCCCATCGTGATCCTCATTATGTTTAAACTTGGGAACTAGATCCGTTAATCCAGGATGTGCCTGGCATTGTTCTTCATAAAGTCAGATATGTATAACGCGAGCGCTTGTATGGTAGATGTGGGATTCACTGCCCCAGCTGTTACCCAAATACTTCCGTCTATAACGAAGAGATTCTTTATATCGTGGCTTCGACCGTGCTTGTCGACTACCGACGTTTCGGGATTGACCCCCATACGTGCCGTGCCTAGTAAGTGCCACCCTGTTTGGCGGGTTAATATATCGCCCTTAACCTCACTTGCACCCGACGCTTTCAGAACCTCTGCTGCGCTTTTTATACCGTGCTCCATCATGTTCCGGCTGTTGTCGCTTAAACGGTAGTTCACCTTGGGCGATGGAATACCATCGCTATCTACCAACGTGCTATCAAGAGTAATCTGGTTGCATTCTTCAGGTAAGTCCTCCCCTGCAACTACTATGGTGACTCCTCTGTCGTACCGACTGCTAAAAATTTCGCGGTGTGAAGGACCCCATGGGATTTTGACACTTTCTTTCCCACCTTGCGCTACATGAGCTGGACCAGTGCCCCGAGATACCTGGAAGGTGTAACCTCTAATGAAGTTCCGGGCACGATCGGTTTCATAGAACTCATGACTTGTTATGCTACATCCGCTCGGTCCTTTATAGCCTTCCATAGGTTCATTAAAGAATCCAGTGATCATAGTATAAGGGTGAAACATCAAGTTTTTCCCTACTAATCCGCTGCTATTGGCTAGACCATTAGGATACCTTCCGCACTTTGAAGTTAATAACAGTCTTGGGGTACCGATCCCATTGCAAGCCATCACGACCACGTCCGCCTTTGCCTGTTGTATGGTCCCGCTCGAATCATAGTAGACAGCTCCATTGACGAGACCGTCTCGTCCTACATTCAGCTCTCGAACTCTGCAACGTGTTCTTAAATCTACACCGCGGGATAATGCTTTGGGCCAATAGGTTACGTCCGTGCTCGCCTTCGCTCTAATCGTGCAACCTAGATCACACGGTCCGCAGTTATTGCAGCCGGGACGCCCATCGTATGGCTGGCTGTTTATAGCTGTGTCTGACGGCCACCAATGCCATCCAAGATTTTGAAATCCTTTTATCAAGACATTTGCGGGTGTTCCAAAAGGCAAAGGCGGTGTTTGTCTTTTGGGCTTTGGTGGATATGCTGGGTCACCCTGTAAACCGGCTACTCCCATAATCTGATCGTTAAGGTCGAAAAACGGCTCAAGCTCCTGATACGAAACCGGCCAATCGTCTGCCACCCCATCTAAAGTTTTCACTCTAAAATCAGAAGGATGAAGCCTTGGGAAGTGGGCACTCCAATGTATCGTGCTGCCTCCTACCGCATTGTACATAAGGGGAGCAATTGGGGTATCAGTTTCATTAACTGGATAATCTTCTGGCAATTTTCGAACATTCGGATTTGGATGGAAGTCTGTTTGACGATGAATTTCCCAATCCAAGTGTGTGGTTGGGTAACTCTGTGGGTCCATCCATCCGCCTTGGTCCAAGCAGGTTACATTGAAGCCGGCGTCAGCCAGACTCCAAGCGCATGCTGCTCCGGAAGCACCTGCCCCTATTATAAGTACGTCTGATGAGTTTGTAGCCACCCTTCTCCCCCTTAGGTTAGTTCTGATGGGATTATACAGTAACTGTTAATGCCAACTAGAAATCAATGTTTTGTAAACCATGATGGAATATACGAACGTTGTTTTTGCGGCATGCATCTCCTTGTCACGAATGCCGTTGTATTTATCTAGCGATGTCTATATAGAGTGTTAAGCAGGTTGTGTTACAGGATGGTGGCGATGAAATCGAGAACCTGCAATTTCTATGTAGATCTCATAATAGTCAGAAAGGGAGTAAGTAATGAGTCTTTGAGTACGCTTAATTGGTCCAACTGACGTCCAATACGTTTGTAATAGATAGACCAGATCACCTGTTAAAGGGTTTTTATATGTCAAATGAGCTAGTCACATGGGCGATGAAATAGAAGGATCTGACTCCACCGGAACGTCTGGTCTTTTTTGTCCTAGCTGATTGGGCTAATCGCGATGGAGTGACGTACACCAGTAACGAACACCTATTTGAAAAACTAGAATTACATCCAGTGACCGTGAGAAAGGTTCGGGCCAGATTGGTCAAGCGCGGCCTTCTCACGGTGGTCCATCGGAAACTCGAGGATGGCAGTTCGATTTCTAATATGTATCGCGTCGGGTCCGTCACGTGATCGCACATGAGCGTCTGTGACAATTGCTTAACAGAATCACCTGATGTATATCTGGACCCGTGCCCTATTGGTGTCCACGACGTATACTCTTCCGTCTTTGTCAACCTTGACGGCGGTGGGCCCCCAGAATAGCTTTTCTATGCTTGCTGACTGATTCCTAAGATAGTCTTCTGATGCTAGGTCCAAGGTAGGCTCTAAATTGGCTTTCTCTCGTTCTTCCAGCTCGTCTTCGTTGGTTGTAAAGTATTCATAGGCCCAATTCGATAATGCAGAGTTTCCATGCAGTTCTAATAACATTTCTCCGTCAGGCGATAACATGAGTACTCGTTCGTTCCCACGGTCTGCCACATAGACATTACCTTCTGTGTCGACAGCCACTCCAGAAGGTCGATTGAACCCGATATTTTCGGCCCTGTCGTCACCCCAAGAAGCCATGAATTCGCCTTGTCTATCGAATTTCTGCACTCGATTGTTCCGCCAATCCGCAATGTATATCTGCCCATTGACGTCTTCAGCAATACCCCATGGGATGTCGAATTGCCCTTGTCCACTTCCTGCTTGTCCCCATTGGTTCAGAAAGTTGCCTTCTTTGTCATATCTCTGAACTCGATTGTTTAATCCGTCTACTACCAGCAAATTACCCTCGAAGTCGATTGTTATTGCCGCTGGACGATCAAATTGTCCTGGGCCCGATCCTTGGGTTCCCCATTTTCTAATGAATTGACCGTCTTTGGTAAATACCGATATACGGTGTAACGCCTCATCAGAGACGTATAAATTATCGTCATTGTCTATTGCTATGGATGAGGGCCAAACCAAATTTCCATCATTGGTACCGCCGCTAGAAAGATCTTCTATATATTTTCCGCTTAAAGTACAAACTGTGATACGTTTAGAGATGGAATAATCGTTGCTATCAGAACCGCCTCGGCTGAGCACGTACAATAATCCATCTTGTCCTATAGCCATATCTACTGGGTTGGCGAACCCTCGGTCTCCCATAAGTGACATGAACCCGATTGTATGGCTGTATTGCAAGTTGAAAGTCATTGCCATTGGTTTAGTCTCCTCGCACGATTACCTTCATGGTTTCTAAGCGTCCTGTGAAGCAAAATACATCGCTAAGCCATCTGATATTCCTGAGTGGCCACTATCAGTTGAAGCATCTCCACGATTTTTCTTTGGGAGATGTCCACATCAGATTGCGACGTCCATAGTAATTCCCCGTTAGATTTGGCGTGCTCCAATAATTCGTGTCTGGTCTCCTCACTGGTCTCGACTGGGCCTAGTGAGTTCAGGGCTGTCTCTACGAGCACGTTTGGTGTGGTTGGATCACCAGATCCACGAACTCGCTGAATTATCTGTCTTACACCTGGTCTGTTGATATCGCTGAACTCCGCTGCTGCGAAGTTGACTCTGCTCACCAAGCTACCTGTCGAGATCCATTCTGGTCCAGTATGCCATCCTTCTACACTCGGAGGATCGAGCAGTGATTGACCCATTTCTACCGCAGCCAATGCCAACTTGATATCTTCGACTTTGGGAAAGTCGTGCCCCCCAGCCAATTTTGCTGCCCCTACCACAAATTCAGCGGGACTTTTTACCCTGGCAAAGGTTGATGCTTTGAAGAATTCTGAATTGAACAATACCCTGAGGGTTGAACGGATATTGTGATCACTGGTTATGAATTCAGTAGCAAGAGTTTCGATTGCATCAGGGTCTTGTGGCGGGATGGTTTCCCATGCCGGGACTTGGGGTTCGTCAGCGACGAAGAAATTGTACAGGTGTCGAGAAATGAACCTTGCCGTTGCTGGGTGCTTACAAATGATGTCTATTGCCTCTTGTCCGCTGAATCGCCCAGTTTGTCCTAATAGGGTTTTTTCGTTGTCGTCGTGGTCATTGACTTTATATTCGAACTGCCAATCAAGTCTTCCGTACGGCCATATGGAGTCTCTGGCTGCCCTAGTTGTATGAAGAGCCTCATTACGCATAGTCCATCCCGTGAATGCGTGAGACGTTTGCTTTACGTCATCTTCTGTATAATTACCTACGCCCATAGAGAACAGTTCCAGAAGTTCTCTTCCGAAGTTTTCATTTACCGCATCTTTGTGACTATCTTTGTTGTCCAGCCAAAAAATCATGGCTGGGTCTTTTGCGAGTTCGGTGAGAAGCGTTTTAAAACTTCCTAAGCCAAGGCGACGGAACATTGCGATTTGGTTAAGGATAGCTTTAGGTTGGTTAAGTTTTGTATAACCAGTCGCGAATAATCCGTGCCAGAATAGTGATAACTTGTCTTCGAGTGGCCGTCGAGAGTTTATCATCCGGTACAACCAGTAGGACTGACAGCTTTCTAATAACATGAGGTTGTTTGAGTCAGGGTGGTACCGTCTAAAAAGATCTTCGTCCTGGATGCCTGATGGCGAATTTTGGGGGTTCAGGAGCTCTTCTACTGTAGATTCATATCCTTGAGCTGAATACCGCTCTAGTTCGTCGCTTGTTGCACCGAATCCCGCACGTCTGAGCAAATGAGCGATTTGGGAAATCTCTACTGTGATCATGGTTAGGTTGGCTCCTTCGTGAGTTTACCCGGTCAATATTATCTGGACTCTCCCTCAGTTTATTGAGGTGGTG
Organism: SAR202 cluster bacterium AD-804-J14_MRT_500m; assembly: GCA_009391275.1. The sequence goes on from VEXF01000050.1 coordinate 7,746, forward strand.
TTGAGCAGTCAATTTATCACATTTTCCAGTTTGTTGAATCAAACTTGATAATACTCTATGGGATGTATCGTTAGGCTAGAGGTCGGACAGCGCCCCGTAAGATTCAGGTCGTCTATCCCTATAAAACTGCCAAACGTTCTTTACGTCGCGGATCATATCTAGATCCATATCAGCAACGATCACTTCATCTTTGTCTCTCGAACCTTTACTAATAATTTGCCCCCGTGGGTCACAAAAATAGCTCGAACCGTAAAATTCTCCGATGTTCCATGGTTGTTCCCAGCCAACGCGGTTAACTGCGCCCATAAAATAGCCGTTAGCTACGGCATGGGCGGGTTGCTCTAATGTCCATAGGTATTCCGAGAGTCCGGCCACAGTAGCTGAGGGATTGAATACTATTTCGGCTCCCTTTAACCCTAAGATCCGAGCGCCTTCTGGGAAATGCCGGTCGTAACATATATATACCCCTAGTTTGCAGATTTGAGTGTCGAATACCGGATAACCAAGATTTCCCGGTCGGAAATAAAATTTTTCCCAGAAACCCGGTGCGAGATGAGGAATATGAGTTTTTCTATATTTACCTAAATAGGCGCCATCAGCATCTATTACAGCAGCTGTATTGTAATAGACCCCCGGTTGATCTTCTTCGTAAATTGGTACTACCAATACTATCCCGTGTTTCTTTGCCACATCTTGCATGAGCGAAGTGGTAGGGCCCTCTGGGACCTTTTCGACCATTTTGTACCATCGGGCATTTTCTTCTGCCGGGAAATAAGCGCTGTAGAACAACTCCTGTAGGCATAGAAC
>VEXF01000051.1 GCA_009391275.1 SAR202 cluster bacterium AD-804-J14_MRT_500m
TAGTGTGCCTGCATCCATTAGACGTGCCGCCAAAGTAGGAGACGCCTGGATATCTACGCCAAGCACCACCCGCTCTGATACCGTTGACCTTCGTGACATATACCAATCTGCTCTAACCGAAGGGTCAGGTCAAGTTGTGCTTATGAAAGATGCTTGGGTAGCCCCTACTAGGGAAGCTGCATTCGAGGAATATGGACCATATGCAGTGGACGCCTACAAATACTATTGGCGAGCAGGGCTACCAGATTTTAATTACATCAAATCTGAATCTGAGATAACCTTGGAAAACATGGCTCCTAACCGTATGGTGGTCGGTAGCCCAGAGGAATGCATTGGTGAATTTAACGAGTGGAAAGAATCAACGGGAAGCGATAATTTTGTCCTTCGCCTTAGGCAGGCTCATTCTGGAGGCCCACCTCATGGTCAGATTATGGATGCCATTCAACGGTTCGGGCGTGAGGTCCTTCCTTATCTTAACTGACATGCCAAATTCGGACACGTATTTGATTGGAAACCTTAGGTGTCTGAAGATCCGATGTTTAATGGAGCGGGGGCATGGAAAAGATGTCACCTCTGCTTGTTAACCTAATTCCCACACGTTAGAATGGCTAACACATTGGGTGAAGACCACGTAGGAGCAGAAGCATGAAACTCGCATTGCAATACGAAATGCAGCGGCATACCTTGGATGATCGATTGGTATTAAAAGAAACTCTGGAACAATGCAACTTAGCTGATCAAGTAGGATTTGATTATCTCTGGTTCGTAGAGCATCATTTCCTGACAGGGTTCTCAGCCTCCCCTTGTCCTGACCTGATATATTCGGCGCTGAGCCAGACCACCAAGCAGATTCGACTAGGGTTGGGAGTTGTGATATTGCCATACCACCACCCGGTGCGTGTCGCTGAGCGGGTTGCGATGTTGGATCATCTATCAGATGGTAGGGTAGATTTTGGAACTGGCAGATCGGCAGCATATGAAGTGACTGGTATGGGTATAGATCCCAGAGATACCAGGGAAATGTGGGCTGAATCTCTAAGTATGGTCCCCAAAATTTGGGACTCTGACTTTTTTGAATGGGAAGGAAAATACTGGCAAGTTCCTCGCCGACAAGTTTTGCCGAAACCCTATCAAGAAACACATCCTCCGATATGGGTGGCCGCACTTCAGCCTGCTACTTATGACATAGCGGCTGAAAAAGGGATTGGGGTCTTGGCATTTGGTTCAAGCTCGCCGGAGGCGTTAGCACCGTACGTTACGGCTTACAAAGAAAAGGTTAAACATGCTAATCCAGTCGGCAAAGTGGCGAATCCTCAATGGGCTAGTTCTACGCTCGGCGTATGTTTAGAAGATAACCATGAAGCTAGGGAAATGGGAGCGGCTTCTTTGAAGGGCTTTTTTGCTCCAGGACGTCCGTACGTACAAGATCAAAAAGATATTTACCAACGACTGCTCAAACAGTGGGGTGGTGTCCCCGAACACCTCAAGCAAAATTTTTCGCGATACGTAGAGACGGGTGACAAAGAGACTAAGAGTGAAATCCTAGACTTCTCTGGCGGAGAAGCTATTGCACATCAAGTCTGGGCGGATTTAGATGCGGATACGCTTTGTGACCGAGGTGTCATAATTGCCGGAGATCCCGATAGCTGCATAGCTGCGCTCAAGAAACACGAAGCTACAGGAATAGATCAGATGATGATCATGATGCAAACTGAATCCGTACCACACGAAAAAGTAATGAAATCCATTGAGCTCTTCGGGAAATACGTGATACCCGAGTTCAAGAAGAGCGAAGCTGAAAAAACGATTGCTGCTGATTAACTAAATTTAGAGAAGTTGAATCTCTAACCGCCCTCTATCGACATAGTCGAAGAGGGCGGTTTTAGTTGAGAAAATAACGACCAATGGCAACCCAATCCCTTTGTCATGGAGCCATAAGATAAAGTTGTAATTTAGTTTGCAAGGTCAGAAGTTGCGCTTTTCTGGTGATAGCTATGATGCTGAAAGATTAATTAGGTAACCATGCGACGTCTCGTATTTCGCTGAATTCACGTTCAATTTTGTGCCACGTATCTCCACCGTCCTCAGTAGCGTAGATTTCCCCGAAATGGCTTACTGCGATTATGATTGCTGTATCCTTCGGATGTGTGGCGAAAGTCCATATCGGTGAATTAGGCGCATCAGGGAGGGGCAACTCTTGCCACGTTGTTCCTCCATCTATAGACCTCTGTATTCCACCTGATTCTCCTATTGCCGAGTCACCGCTAGCCAAGAATATTACGTTTGGATCCCCTTCTTTGAAGGCTAAAGCCCTGCAATATGGCAATGGCATTGAGTCGCTAGTGGCCATGGAATCCCAGCTCTCACCCATGTCATTAGAGCTGAAAAGCTGTCTCGGTGTGCTTACAACTACCTGACTTTTTTCACCTGGACGTATGATAATGTCATGTATGTCGGGATCAGAGATTCCATCATCGATGCGGGTCCAACTTTCACCTTGGTCCATGCTGCGATATACACCGTCGATTTCTACTCCTGCCCAGATTATACGGCTATCATGTGGGTCTACCTCAACCGCAGTAACCCTTGGTATCCCGATAGGGCACTCTTTAGCGGGCTCTATCTTGAGCCTCTCCCAGTGCAGGCCGCCATCACTGCTGCGGAATACAGCTGGTGGTGTAGTTCCAGCAAATAGCACATCGGGATCAGAGGGATCTATGGCCATAGAGAATACTTGCACTCCCGCTATCAACGGGTCTAATCGCTTCCAATTGATGCCTTTATCATCGCTGCGGTAAATACCGCTGTCTGCACCGGCAAAAATTACATTCGGATGGCTAGGGTGTGGCACTAATGCCCCGACCCGGCTTTCTAGAGGGAAAGGACTTCTTACACGGTTCCAGGTTGAACCTGCATCTGGGCTCTGGAATACCCCTTGCCCATTCGTGGCAACGCAAATACTATAACTACGTTTCATGTTGGCCCCTTTCGCTGGATCCCTGCTGACGTATTGGGATCATACTCGCGACTCTATCTAATGTCACCGTCCAGTAGTCATGAGTCACCGCAAAGTTGTGTAACTTTGTATTCGTTCTAAGATATTTCCATACGTGGATTTCATATTTTACCGAAAGAATTTCGGCTTCATGGCTTGTTGGTAGATCATATTCAAGGTGGTTCTTATTGATCAGGCTGATTCCTATAAACTCAGCTCTTGGATAATGGTGTATAGTTTCGATGGTGTATGTCGACGCGGTATTTTAATTGAAAATTTTTGGTTTGGTGCAAGTTGTTCTAAATTTAGGGCACAATCTGGCTCCTAAGACACCATTTTTTTACGGCTGGGCTGTGTTAGCTGCCGCTGGTTCTTCTCAGTTTTCACGTAATGCCGCGGCGAGCTTGACACTGGCGATCTTCATGTTCCCAATGTCGCAAGACCTTGGATGGAGCCGAACCCTTATTGCGGGTGCAGCGAGCGTAGGAGGGCTAGCATCGTCTGCAGCATCTCCGGTTGTCGGGTGGTTAGTCGACCGTTATGGGGCCCGCGTTGTTCTTCTTGTCAGTGTAGTCGTACTTGGGGTAAGCATTATCTCTCTGGCGTGGACCACGTCACCTTTAACGTTTTTTATTGCTTATGGAACTGCTAGGGTCCTATTCTCGAGTTCTATACCAATTGGTGGGACGGTGGTGGTTTCCCGTTGGTTTGTTAAACGCCGGGGTCGTGCCATCGGGTTTCTTTTCGCCGCTCACTCTGCTGGGATGACATTGTTTCCACTCGTAGCTTTTTTGATTATCCGATACAGAAACTGGGAAGACGCTTGGATAGTGCTTGGAGTTATGGTTTGGGTTGTCGCTGTGGTCCCTGTGGGAGTTTTAATCGTACAGACCCCTGAGGACGTTGGGCTTCGACCAGACGGCGATTCATCAACAGATACAGTTAATAGGGCTGACGTATCCGCTACACCTCAAGGAGATGGCACATGGACCATTCGTGGAGCTGTACAAACAAGAGCTTTGTGGTTGCTTGCGGTGGCAGGCGGTTTAATTTTTGTGGTTCAAGCAGGCACTAACATACATATCGGGGCTTATTTTCAGGATCAGCAACTGAGTAGTACCATCGCAGCCGCGGCGATAGTGTTCAGCGCAGTCTTTGTGGGAGTTGGCAGTCTAGCTTGGGGATGGCTAGTGGAAAGATATAATATTCGTTATATTTTTGGCTCGGTTGCACTGGTTCTTGCTCTTGCTTCTGCCACGATGGTGATGGTCAATTCCACAACTGAAGCTTTCGTGTCGGCTGGTTTATTTGGGATTGCTGTTGGAGGGATGCTTGTGGTTCCGCCTGTCGCGGCTGCCACGTACTTTGGGCGCCGTTCGTTGGGGGCCATCCGTGGCATTACAGAGTCATTTGTGTCATTGGGCCAAGCGATAGGAGCGGTATTTTCAGGTGTGGTCTATGAGGTCACAGGTAGCTATTCTGCCGCGTTCGTATGCTTTTTTATTCTGGGCATATTAACTGTTTTCCTGATACTTTTTATAAAACCACCAAATCAAAGTGTTTCCGTTTCCACGACTTGAGGAACTGGCTGTGAACCACCGTGTTATCAGCGCATAGTCTTTGCTCTATAATGCGGAGCATCTGGTTAGAGGGGCAGGTCTGACATGCAATATAGAACGATTTCGGCTGACGGTCATATAGACATGGCTTGGATGCCCAGAGATATCTTTTTAGACGCCGCACCAGGGAAGTGGAAGAGCCGTGTTCCACATGTTGAGGAGACAGAGAACGGTCCTCGTTGGTTTGCTGAAGGAGTAGAGATGGGTGTCCATCGGGGACCTGCATTTACCGTACAAATCCCCGAGGAAGACCACTGGTCCAATCGGATTCGCCGAATGTATGACGTAGGGTTCTTCGATGGTCAACCTCATCCCGCTTCTCCAGAATTACGCAAAAAAGATCAGCAGATCGATGGAGTCGACGCTGAAGTAATATACGGCATTTTAGGCACTGGAATGCACCTTGAAGATAAGGACTTAGTTACTCTTGTATACCGGATTTATAATGAATGGGCATCCGATTTTTGCAAAGTGTATCCAGACACATTCTTCGCACTGGCTTGCATACCTAACCACGATCCGGAAATTGCATCTGCAGAGTTACGCCATGCAGCTTCTTTAGGATTACGAGGAGCTGACTTTCACGTGAACACCGCCGCACTTCCTGTTTGGCACCGATCATGGGATCAACTATGGGCCACCGCAGCAGACTGTCACATGTCGATATCTTTCCATTCTACTGGAGGTTCAGTTCGGCAAGCCAATGATGATCAAATGGCTAAAGAATACCAGCTTCAATTGATGGGAACTGGTGTTTCTATGTTCCAACTCAGCGCAGCCGAATATCTGGCAGCGATCATAGTATCAGGAGCTTTAGAACGTTACCCAAATCTTAAGTTTGTTTTGGGAGAATCAGGAGTTGGCTGGATACCCTTTGTTTTGGGACGACTTGATATCCAATATGAAGATCGGTTAACCGATCTTCATTTCAAGATGTTGCCAAGTGAATATTGGCGTCGCCAAGGATATTCTACCTATCAATACGAACCGATTGTGGCTGATTTGGTTGACCTTATTGGCCAAGATAATATTATGTGGGGGTCAGACTACCCTCATCCAGATGGGGTTTGGCCTGATTCACAAAAATTTATCGAAGGTGACCTTGGACGTCTTGATATTGCGGTACGCAACAAAATTGTAAGAGATAACGCGGCTTCACTCTATCGGATCACTTAACCAGCAACGGATAGATTATTTAGTACTAATTTGCGGCAAAACTTCGGTTGCTATCAGTTCGATAGTTCTCCATGGATCTTGTCCCGATGGAGAGAACGGTGAGACGATTACAGCGTCTACACCGAGGTCGTGCAACTCTTTAAGCTGCTCTGCAACTTCTTCAGGATTCCCTGCTAATGCGAATGCATCCACGCATTCAGTTGGCAGATCAGGAGCTAACATGGCCAGCTGTTTGTGGTCATTGGTGTATCCCATTTCATCTATTCGAGTCCGTAATTTTTTAGGCAGTTCCACGCCTCCCACGGAGGCAAAATCTGGAAAATTAAGCAGCGATTGTAATACCCCAACGCGCACCGCATTTTTGGCTGCTGTTGAGTCCCTTGAGACAGAAGTTTTCAACAGAACTGTAGTCTTCAGCAGTTCTGGGTTACGGCCAGACTTAGTTGCACCTTGAGCAACTAATCCTTTCACGTATTCTACAGTTGCTTTACTTGCCATGCCAGAGGTAATGGATCCATCTGATACTTCGCCGGCAGCTTGGAGACCTAGTGGTGAATTGCTTCCGATGAAGATTGGCAAGTTATGACCAGTAGGCTGGAAATCCAAGACAACTTCATCCAAGTGTAGCGTTCTGCCATGGAAAGTTACCTTTTCCCCACTGAGTAGCTGACGGATGACTATCGTTGCTTCTCGCATTGATTTGGCACGCCTAGACGGCGCCATTCCTAACGCATCAAATCCTGACATGCCTGCGCCGAGTGCTAGGAAAGACCGTCCATCCGAGATCTCGTCTAAGGTTGCTATCGCCATAGCCGTGAGGGCTGGATGACGTGTGAATGGATCGGTTAGGCATGGCCCCATCTTCATTGTCTGTGTGTTCAAGGCGCACAAGGTCAGCGTGGCATAAACTTCTCTGAAGAAACGTTCATCTGCTGGCCAGAAATGGTCAAATCCCCATTCTTCCATCTGGCGAACACGAGATTCCATCAGATCAGATGGAGCATTTCCTATAGTTTGAACACCAATTTCGAGATTGGCCAAGTCTAGTCCTCTAACACTTGTGATCTAATGTCACTAGTTTCCACGTAAAAACCAGAGAGGCCCCCATATTCCTAGGTAATACACTGCAGATATCATTTTTCATTAACGCAATTGTTGGTTCATTGTAAATACGGTATGACATCTCGGCCGAATCGTTTTATTGCTGTCATTACCGCCTCATGGGGTGGTCCTCCAGCATGAGCATGCCTTAATCTAAGAAGATAGTTATCACATCCTGTAGCATTCTGCCAAGAGCGGAATTGAGATACACATTGTTCTGGGTCACCTATGATGAGGCGGCCCTCAGTCAATGCCTCTTGGGCTACGTCCTCTTCGGAACGGACACCGTGATAATCAGGAGATCCGGCGGTCCAGTAGTATCTGTAGGTGTCCATCAAATAAGGACTGTATTCTTGCCAGGCCACTTCTTGTGTGTCTCCTACCCAAGCATCTTTCATCATACAAACATGCCCTGTTCCAGATTGTGAGTGATTATAATAAATTCCCTGTAGTTCCAGGGCGTCCTCTAACGTCATGTCTGGTGCTGCGATCCATCCATCTCCGAGTTTTCCCGCACGTCGTACTGCCGGCTTCACTCCT
>VEXF01000052.1 GCA_009391275.1 SAR202 cluster bacterium AD-804-J14_MRT_500m
TTGGTTTTCAGAAGCGAACTAATCTATACGACTAAAGAAGCCAGATATCGGTCAGTTTAAAAAATTCAATCAGCTAAAAGTTTAGTGAGAACACGCACACTGGGTAATTTCTCCAAACTCCGGACGGATTCCAAGATATTCTCAGACCGGGATTCGGTGATAGCTGATTCAGAAAGTCTACGGAATTTCTCTACTAGTTCATTGTGAGGGCGTCGGTTCAAATAATCGCCAAAATGCGAACCATTAGAATGGGTAATAGTGCGGCCATCTTTTAGCCCGATAGACACAAGGGCACTCGGATAATCGTTGCGACTCGCCGTCATCTCTTGGTCTGCTTCCAGTGTGACTCGCTCCGCTAACAGTTTTATCTCAGGATCTGCAATTACCTCTGGTTCAAAGACAGATGCATCGCTCCGTCCCTTGACCACAGAAGCAGCTATTGCATAAGGAATGTGGAATTTAGCAGATAGTGTGGTATCTGGATAAGCACCTCGTAATCGCTCTCCCATAGGATTGGTAGTCACTTTGATCCAGTCGATGTCTCCCGGTCCAATGTTAGCATCGGATACAAGAACCCCGACAGCATCTAAGGGAGCATGATTGTGTAAACAACATGCATGGAATTTAAAATAATTGTTTTCAATCCGCAGTGGATCCGATCCTAGCCCTTCTACAACTTGATCAGCATTAAACCCCTCTGCGAGGATAGTTGAATAGACATCTCCTGGTCCGTCACCTATAGCGGTAAACCCACAACGTTGGGCGTGAACAGCTAGAATTCCCTGCATGCCAGACCTGCCTGGATACAGGTTTCGTATGGTGGCTCCTTCAAAACATGGCGTCCAACTATTGGCGGGACTCATAGATGCCGATAGGCTAATAACCTCCCTCATTTCCTGTCGATTAAACCCCATCAGACGAGCCACGGCAGCAGCTGTTCCCGGCGTCCCCCATATCCCATGCGAGTGGACATTCCATCGAGGGATCGTTGCCCCTCCTAAACGGGAGCAAACTTCATAGCCAACAACAAGAGCTTCAATAAATTGTTTCCCAGTAGAATCTATTTCCTCTGATACTGCCAGAAGGCCTGGTAGTACATGTATAGACGGATGCCCACCACCAAGACGGCTGCCTTCATCCAACTCCTGAGAAACCCCAGATGTTGCATTTACGAGAGCAGCCATAGTCGAAAGAGATCGGAGTCCATGACCTATTAATGTCGAGCTTCCGCCTCCGGTATAAGTCGCAGCAAAATTTGCCAAGTTCGCATTCTCCGGAAGTGTACTGCCACTTAAAATCGCACCCAAGGTATCCATAACCACATCTTGAGCAGCTATTTTGGCTGAGTCAGATAGTTGCTCATAAGTAAGTTCAGCCGCGAATTCAGCTAAGTCGTCTAAATAATCAGTCATTCTCAAATCCTCTAACCAATATCTTCAAATTCATGGCCTAAAATTTTCTCGATGTGGAATCAAGCATTAAACATGGTTTGTTAACGAAGAACATGTTCAAGGCTAATCAAAGTCCAATCGTATAATGAAATCGGTAATCGAACATCAGACCGCTCTTGATTAATTTTTGCGGCGCTTGCCGGCTACCGAACCGAGCCTGCTAATGGGGACCGTGGGGATCCACATTCTAAGAATTTTCCATAACCGGGTTTTTGCTGTATTTCCCCATCTTCTAGAAGGACCTGGCCACGCAGCAAAGACATCCAAGGTCTGCCAGTAACATTCCAACCTTCAAAAAGGGTAAATCCAGAGTGACTTTGCTGATCTTTATGCGATATCACCCTATCGCCTTTAGGATCCCATATCACCAAATCCGCGTCAGACCCAACTTGTATGACACCTTTTCTTGGATACAGACCAAATATACGAGCCGGATTTTCAGCCATAGATCTTGCAAGCCACCAAATTGGGAGAGACCGTTTTACTATTCCTTCAGAATAAGTGAGTGGTACTATCGTGGCTATACCCGGAGCACCAAATGGGACTGCTGCCCCGTCAGGCGTGACGAAAACATTGTCCCAGCCGCCCATTTTAGACTCTTTTTTATGCGGGGCATGATCGCTTGCCACAGCCGAAATGTATCCCTGTTCTAAGCCGCGCCAAAGCGCAGGTTGATTTGGACCATCCTTAGGGCGAAGTGGAGGGCCAATTTTGGCCAATGGACCGACCTCCGCAAGTTTTTCATCTGAAAGCAGAAGATACTGGGGACAAGTTTCAGTCCAAACCCGTTGCCCTTCAGATTGTGCTCGTTTGATACGCTCCAGACCTAGTTCAGAACTAAGGTGTACCACATAAATAGGGCAATCAGTGGCACGCCCCATGTTGACCGCTCTGTTAATAGCTTCTTCTTCAGCCCAAACAGGACAAGCTCTAGGAAAGTCTGTAGGGTGAACATGTCCTTCATCTATCAATTTATTTTCTAAATATTCAATGATGTTGCCGCTTTCACAATGCAGTTGAATGAGCCCGTTGCCCCTTGAGGCGAGCTCCATCGCTTCACAAATAAAATCATCTTCGCACATACGATTAGGATTTTTTTTATACGTCATGAACATCTTGAACGATTTAACACCAAGCTCTAACGCCTTGGGAATGCTTTTCAGGATGTATGGGCGATTTTGCAGTATGTAGTGAAACCCAAAATCAACGACACAATTCGACTCGATGTCTTCACGGTGTCGATGAATAGCGGAATCAAGTGGTTCGTCTTTCTCTAGGTCATAATTGCCGAATGGGATAAGGGTGGTAAGGCCTGCATACGCTGCTTCCGTTGCTCCTGTAGCAAAGTTATCGCCGTAGTCAAGATGAACATGGCAATCGATTAAACCTGGCAACACAAACTTGCCTTCAGCGTCTATAACCCGATCGGCCTGAGGAAGTAAATGTTCCGGACCTATAGCAACAATCTTCTCTCCCTTTATGGCAATTGCAGCTTCATATGCTTCGGTAGAAGAGACAACTTGACCTCCTCGGACTATCGTATCAACTCTCGTATCAGGCATGGCTTTTCCTCTTTAATAATTGTATTTAGATCTGTCTGTATTATACCGGGGAAAATACGTGTAACAAGACTGAATTAGAAAAAACGCCAAGTTGTAGTTGATCATTCGTCGATATGAGCATAGGAGATTCAAGACAATATGGAGCAATATATGAAATATCCCAAGCTTATGACCATAAATACGAATAAGCTTGGCTTATACTGAAGCCATACCCGAAGGAATTACTGCAGTATGCACACCATTAGCAACAGCGCGCCTACTTTAAGACCAATCAACTATGTAAATCTAAGCATATTGGGATTTGGATTGGCAGCAATAACAACCAGTCTGGGCCAAATAATCTTACCCATGAGGGTATTAGACATTGCGCCCGAGGCGCTCAAGAACACTTACCTGGGAATCCTGACCTTCGTCGGAATGGCAACTGCTATGCTGGTCCAGCCGGTTATGGGATATTTAAGTGACAGAACTAAGCTTTCTTGGGGACGAAGGAAACCTTTCATTATCGTAGGTTCTGTGCTTGCTATACCCTGCATGATCGGAATTGGACTCTCTGGGAATTATATTTGGCTTGTTATAACCACTGCTTTAGTGCAAATGAGCGCGAACCTTGCACAAAGCCCATATGACGCCATAGTCAAGGATCAGGTTCCTCAGAACCTAAGGGGCAAGGTAGTATCTACACGAGCAGTAGCTGGTGCTGGTGGAGCTGTTACCTTCGTATTGCTCACCGGCTTGCTAATGGATCAACACAAAGTAACAGTGCATGACATTTGGCTTTGGCTTGCCGTGTCACTCCCAATGGGTGCTTTGGTCGGTTGCATGATATGGACCGCTGTTACGCTAAAGGACAATCAGACAGGTTTTACGTACAGCAGGTCGGAATCAGAAATTCGACGACATGACAGTCATCCTCAATTTCCGTGGTTACTAGCAGCCGGATTCTTCTTTATGGTAGCGGGAGGTATATTGCAAACATACACGTTGTTTTTCTTAAAAGACGTAGTAAACCTAGAGAATCCGGGCGCAGCATTAGGCATTTTAGCGGTGGTAGTGGGTATAACCATCTTGTTGTGCCTAATGCCTGCTGGCATATTGGCAGACCGCATAGGACGGCGACCTTTACTGATATTTTCCGCAATTATAGGAAGCAGCGGAACTATATTGTTCTTCTTCGCGAGCAACTTAATCCATGTAATCCTCATTGGGATACCGCTCGGGATAGCAGTCGGTATTTTCATGACCGCGGGACGAGCAATGATAACGGATATGGTCTCCACAAAATGGCCAGCCTTCCAAATGGGGATAGCCAATCTTGTGCTGTTGGGTGGCCTGGCTACCGCAAAATTAGGTGGAATTGCAATTGATGCATTAAATAGACACGGAGATAATCTTGGATATCATGTTCTTGTGGGAATATGCGCGATATCGTTCCTTATCGGGGCAGTTCTTATCTGCACGATTAAAAATGAAAATGCACAGACCGTTCACAGGTTTAAATCCGAACTCTAGGAAACTAACTTTTCTACAGAGGACAACCTGATAAATATGGATGACAGAACACTGCCCAATGAACCTATAACCCCGAACATCGTATATGAACTAGTCTCAATTTCTAGCCCTACATTGGCACCTGAAGGAGATCTGATAGCATATTCAGAAGGAACAATTGACTCGGAAACGTTAGTGGCTAAGTCACGGTTGACCTTGATGAATCTGCCGAACGGTCCAAAAATCTTTATCACCGACGGCCCAAAAGACAATCGACCGAAGTTCTCTCCGAATGGAGAAATAATCGCTTTCATGAGACCCGATAAAAATGAGCAATCTCAAATATGGACAATTACCGTTAACGGTGGAAAACCCAAACGTCTGACTTCAACGGGCGGCGGAGTACAAGATTTTGAATGGTCGCCTGGCTCAGATGCATTAGCATTCGTATCAGACGTCTGGCCGAAAAATGAAAACCCTAATGCTGAGAGTGGCAATGAGCCGCGTGTGAAAGTCGTTAATCGGATTGGATACCGAGCTGATACGCTAGGATGGAGAGGCAACGCCTACCGACACATCTTTACCATCGGAATCACTGGCGGACAGCCTCACCAAATCACCCATGGCCAATACGACAACTGGGGACCCAAATGGTCACATGACGGAACGAAGATCGGATTCATCTCTGCAAGACGCGATGACCGAGATGTGACTCCATACAGCGAGGCATATGTAATTTCAGCAGCAGGCGGAAACCCAGTAATGTGGTCGACGGGACTTTCCAGTATAGGAGCGTTGGTGTGGGATACACATGGGCAATTTATCGTAGCCGTGGCTTCGGAAGATGAAGCCGTTGGAGCTACATGGCAGGGACAATTGTATTTGTTGCACCCAGTCAACCCTCCGACCCAGTTATCATGCGACTCGATCAAACCTTCAGCAGGTTTCCCACCTACGGCCCCAGCACCGGAAATGTACTGCACCCCAAATGGTCATGTGTTTTTCCTGGCCGATGCCCAAGGAGAATCATACTTATACGACACAGCCATGGATCCAAGCAAAACCCGAAAAATATACGGCGGAGGAGCACAATTTTCCGATGTTGTATTCGACAAGGAAGGGAAGATCGCGGTTATTCAAGCAAGTTCACCCACATCGCCCGGGGAACTGAGATTGATCAATATTGAACCTTACGCTGAATCCGTCATTGTAAGACCAAATGCTGATTTCTTCTTGACTCACCCGACCGCTTCTCTGGAGAAAAGAGTGATCACACGAGGTCGGCTGGAAATAGAATCTCGTTTATTAAAACCCCCTGGGTTCGACTCGAACATCAAATACCCTCTCATACTAGACATTCACGGGGGTCCACACGGAGCTTTTTATGATTCTTTCAACGCTATGCAACAAATTTTAGCAACGGCAGGTTATCTAGTGCTGTGTGTAAATCCACGTGGCTCATCGACATACGGAGTCGAATTTCTCAAAGCAGTGATTGGCGACTGGGGCGGTGAAGACTATCTGGATATTCTGGCAGCAGTAGATGATACATGCACCGAGCCATACGTAGATACATCACGATTGGGCTTGCACGGATACAGCTATGGCGGGTTTATGAGTTCTTGGATCGTTGGGCAAGACAACAGGTTTAAAGCAGCCGTAGTCGGGGCACCATGTACAGATCTGTCGAGCATGTACGGTACGTCTGACATCGGGGTAAGCTTTGGAGAAAGGCAATGGGCCGGCACGAGGTATGACTCTTTTGACTCGTTCGTACGGCAGTCACCCCTGACGTACGCCCAAAAAGTTAACACACCTATCCTCCTGCTACATGGAGAGTCAGATCACAGGTGTCCCATAGAACAGAGTGAACAATATTTTGTGACACTTAAGCGGCTAGGGAAAGAAGTGGAATTCGTAAGATTTCCAGGATGTTCTCACCTATTCCTAAGGAATGGTCATCCTAAAATGCGAGAGGAATACCTTCTTAGAACCTTGGCTTGGTTTGAGAAACATTTAGTTTCCCTCCGCGCGTAAGACTCATACCCTACGCAATCTATTCAAATGACCATTAGCAATCCCTAGAATTCTTGTGCATTGTTAAACTATATGTTCCAATCGGATATGACCCATCTATTTCTCAAAGCATGCAGTAATTTAACGCTGAGGAGGCCCTTATGGCACAGCTATCTATTGGAGACGCGGCTCCGGATTTCAACCTACAGGATTGCCATGGCAACAATGTGCAGCTCCAAGATATGCGCGGGAAGAAAGTTCTGCTCTATTTCTTCACAAGCCCCGGCGGAGGTAATTGAACACGAATGGCTCTCGGGTACCGAGAACATTCTCAAGAATTTGCATCCAAGAATCTAGTTGTTTACGGGATTAATGATAAGGACGCAGAAAGCGCCAACCAATGGATAGAGAAAGAACAATTACCTTTCAGTATCCTGTTAGACTCTGATCGCAGCGTCGGGATTTCTTAT
>VEXF01000053.1 GCA_009391275.1 SAR202 cluster bacterium AD-804-J14_MRT_500m
TAACATACAA
Source organism: SAR202 cluster bacterium AD-804-J14_MRT_500m (assembly GCA_009391275.1). The sequence goes on from VEXF01000053.1 coordinate 11, forward strand.
TCGACCAGTTGCACATGTCTCGTCAAGGAGGATCATATGGCAGCCATGAAAATACTTTCAGCTGACTCACACATCTTGGAACCTCCAGATCTCTGGACAAGTCGTATGAATTCCGAAACGTTTGGCGACCGCATTCCACACCTGGTTCCCGGGAACCCCTACGACAATTGGGTTGTGGATGGCCAGTCCGTGGGGGTAATAGGCACTTCTGGATCAGCCGGACAGCGATTCGAGAATCCCGGAGAAATTGACCGGGAAGGCAAGTACGATGACCAACGAGTCGGTGGATATAATCCGCATGAGCGGATGAAAGACCTCGCTATGGATGGTGTCTATGCTGACGTCCTGTACCCAACTTTTGCGAATGCTATGCTAGGCGCCATATCAGGAGGAGACCTTCTTCGTCCTGTATTTAATGCATATAACGAATGGATTAGCGGATTCCGAACCGCTTACCCGGATCGCCTCAAAGGTATCGGTTGCATTTTACTGGACGATGACATAGACGCTGGAATTGCCGAACTAAAGAATATTGTTAATCTAGGTCTATCCGGAGCTTTGATAAGCGCTTTTCCCTTGCCGAGTGAGACCTATGACCATGTTAAATACGAACCTTTCTGGACGGCCGCTGAAGAAATGGACATCCCACTCAGCCTCCATTCCGGAACTAACAGACCTGAGCTGCCATCCGAATTTGAAAACGATACCGGTCGTTTTGACCTTGCCCAATCAGGAGCAGCTAGGGTTAACGCGGAATACTGGATTCGTATGTCATTGTGCCACATGATCTACTCTGGACTTTTCGAACGACACCCCAAGCTGTCAGTAGTTACGGTGGAGTTCGATCTGGCCTGGATTCCATTCTTCCTTAATAGGTTGGACATCACATACATCGAGCGCCCGTCCCAAACCAGCTACCGCTTCCGGAATGACGCCCTGCCAAGCGATTTTATGAGAAGAAACGTTTATCATTCTTTCCAAGAAGATGGACTTGGTGTGTTCCACAGGGACATCATAGGGGTTGATCGGCTTCTCTGGGGTTCCGACTACCCCCACGCAGAATCTACCTTCCCAAAATCCCGTGAGATTCTAGATAGCATACTGGTTGACGTACCTGATGAAGAAAAAGCTCTAATTGTCGGCGGTAATACGGCAAGACTATACAAGATAGACTGATTACTACTGTCGCCCCATGGATTATGCTGACAGTGGCTCACCTGACACCCCTCCCGCCACACTGAATCAGACCCCGGTGCGAGGTTGGGCAGTTCTGGGATAGTTCTCACTGGCGCCAGCTGTCTTCATAACCTCCCTTGATGCGATGAGCTAGTGGGGTCGTGAGTAGATTAATTTCCCAGCACCCCCCTTTCTTGAAATTTTCCCACTTTCAGCCCAAGGGTCGTGCCGTGCTCCAATCCCATAAGCGTTGATCTCTCGCATTGCCATATACCCCACACTTCGAAGTCATCATCTAGCTCTACGTAAAGGTCAACATAGAAATTATAGTTGCCCTTGCCTTCAAACCTGTTGATTCGTCCGTTCGGATCAACCTTGTTATCCTGCCACCAACTTTTTTTCTTGTTGGTGTCAGTCCAGTTCTTTCTCGTTTTGATCTGGTACTCCTTGGTTTTGTCAGTAGCATCATATCCATCCGTGGGCTCCCATTTCAGCCCGAGCTTCTCGCTGGCCGACAATTCACCGATCACTCCCGTAAGCGAACGTCCGTTTTTGCCCATCTGTTTGGCTACTTCCTTTGCAGAACTGAGGAATTTCCTTTGGTTATCAGTCAACTGAGATGTATTCATTTCCACCTTCAAATCTTGTAGATGATCAACCCGTCTTGACCCAAACCATAATGGACCAAAGGTTAGTTATAGTAATCATATTTTATGAAGTCCCGGAGAGGCCCATAATGGAATATCGTCCGGGTTCAAGGATACTAATTCGCGGCGCAATTTCTGAGAATCTGGGGACACACTACTAAACGAACGCCAGAACCTTGGCGAATGGTCTAAGTGCTCGAGATGTGTGAGTTCGTGATGAAGTACATACTCAACAAGGTGTTGGGGGATAAACAAAAGATTCCGATTCAGGTTGATATTGCGTTTTTTAGAACAGCTGCCCCACAGACTTGTTTGATTCTTCACATATACTTTATTAAAACTTAAATCTCGATCTTCAGCTAGAGACCCAAGCCACGGAATCAACGACGTCCTTGCCTTTTGGTGAAACCAACCCTGCAACTTCCTGGCTACATAGAAGATATCGCCCGGATCCACCCCAACTAGCAGGGTGTGTTCATCGTCCTCAATTAACCCGTTTTGCACTTCCCCAAATTTGCCAAACTTCACAGACCAAGTTTCGTCTAATGCTTTTAAGTTAATTCGTGTCGGGTTGAGCTGACCCCGCCCTTTACTAACGTGTCGTTGAGCACTCTTGACCCATGAGAGTCTAGTTTTGATCATCTCTAAAACCCACGATGGTTTCACGCCATGAGGGATGATAATCTCTATCCCTTTTATTACCGACGACCTGAAGATTAGCCTCTTTGCCCTGGAACTTAGCCTCACCGTAGACAAATCATCAGGAACTCCATGTCTTGATAAGAGTTCGTGGATTTGATCTAAGTTAGACAAAGGCCATCTCTAGTTCTGATCTCAACCTTTGTGAGATTTCAACCTTGCAGCACCCCAGGCACGACGTGGTATAGTCCCCTTCTGGAGAAGCAATTCCGCGAAGTTCTTTTCTTCATTCACCGGAATATTGGCTCCGTTACTCAAAGTCTGGTAATCCATCCATGTTGAGTGTGTGCAACCTACGAACGAAGTTAAGTCGGACGGGGAACACCAGAATCCATCTGAACCGTTGTTCTTCAAAACTATTCACCAATGTTGTTAGGTTGCCAGATCAGCGCAGTCATTATACGCCGAGAATATAGCGGGTTTAATTGATTTCTTAGCATCATCAAAGCCCCTCGTTATCCAAGCCTATGCCGATAGTTGTGCAGGTATCAGTTAAAACTCTTACAACGTTGGTTAGTCAAATCAATCCCGGTCGAAGCGTTATAGATCGCTCTCCAACCAACGCCTTGTAGTCCGGAATATTGTTAGGTTCTATTCCACCAAATCGCCTTTTTGCGGCCTGTACGTTAAATTGCTTCGTAGGCCAGTATTGACTAAAAACCTCTACAGTAGTGACCGGTGTTACAAGTTGAAGCAGATCAAGATCAGAAGTCAAAATGACAGTATCAAATCCTGCCATTGACGCTTTACAGCAAAGAGTGCCTATCACATCATCAGCTTCATATCCTTCTGCAACACAGAAAGTTACACCTAGATCGTCTAGCCGGTCGCGGACATGCTCGCAACCTTCAAGAAGATCTTCAGGCGCGGGAGGACGATTCGCCTTGTAGTCGGGATACAATCTGTGCCGGAATGTAGGTGGAGGCGGATCAAAAGTGACTATTATGTGCGAAGGGTTATGCTCTTCAATCGAATCCTCTAACATGGTAAAAAATCCAGGGACTACTTCGTTAGGGTAGCTAGTAAACCAACTATAAAAAGCCAAGGCGTGTCCATCAAAAAGCAGAAGTTTCCTTTCGGCATTACCCACTGAGCGATTGGTAATCTATTCACCTTCCTTTTTTATTCACACGTATAAAATGGTGTTGCAGTACGGGGTATGGAACACTTGCCTAGGATCGAAATGAAGACCCACAAAACGGGCGCACTCCTACCAGGGAAGTTGCCTGCTGTGGAGAAAGGAAACTGCTATTTAGTATCGCTTGACACTGCCTGTATTATATACCAATGGTAGATTTCACGCAAATTTGCAACGTGCTTTACAAAGCTTCAAATTGATTGGATTAACCCATTCCACATGAGTCCAGATCCCGAAGCCGCAAACGAGATCCAGGCCAAGTTATTTGCTCTGAAAGACAAAGGCTGGACAACGGCCGCTATAGCAGATGAACTAGGCGTTTCACACATGACCGTTTTCCGGTGGCGAAAAGGGATGCGCAACGCGGAGAATTCGCGTTCGGTTCTCTACTTGTTGAAGTCACTTCTGAAAAGGAAAAGGATACCTAAGCGCAAGAGGAGATGATCTCTTGTGGTATCAACTGTTGCACATGATCCTAAATCCAGTATTTTTCATCCGCCAAGGTTCGCTGAGGCTCTCTCCGTAGCTAAATAACAGGTTTATTGCGGTCGTTGGTTTGTTGTCGTGCCAGGGTGTTCGCTCCCGTTGCTACATCCGTTGCTACATTTTTGCGTGGGACACTCTAGAGTCGGTTAAGGCACGGGGCATACCTTTATCGTTAGGAAGTCACACAGGCGATAAACTAACGTTTAATGAAATGTGCCCTCTAAGCTAACCCTTAAGAAAGCCCTCGCATCACATTCAGTGAATCGATTTTTTAAGCGGTATAATGGCTCATGCGCCTTGCACCGATACTCCTCTTAGTCTTGCTAATAGGCTGAAGTGATTCGAACCCGTGACCCCCTGCTTGCAAAGCCAATCACCAGACTCCTAGTCGTTAAGCCCCTTCTTCACAGTTACGAGGATGCTATTAAGACTTATAAGACTATTGTGAGGTAGGGAGAGGAATATATCTGCATCTCCCGAGCTATACCTAATCCCAAGGTGTGACTCCTATCTTATAGAACCCTTTACACATTGAAGTTCTGGTATGACTGATTCAACGGTATGGCTTCCATGAATCTTCTGTGAGCTTCACTCGTGGCTTCTCACTGGCCATATGGGTGTGAATCAGCTCGGGCGTTGCTTCACCATAGATCCTGCCGAATATATAATCAGCGTCATGTCATTTAACATTGAACATCACGCTTCCCAATCCTGGACCACTCGCGTCCCCTTTTTCTATGGGTGGGTCATCCTGGGCGTTAGTGGTATTGGCATGTTCGCATCTGGCCCAGGACAGACCTATGCAATTTCGCTTTTCGTGGATCCGATGATGGAAGACCTTGGGTGGTCTAGGACTACTGTCTCCGGACTCTATACTGCTGGTTCTTTAACAGCTGCCGCCTTGATGTTCTTAGTTGGTCGTTTACTTGATCAATATGGGGCAAGAACCGTGCTGACAATTGTGGTTATTCTCTTTGGGTTAGCCCTCTTGTATATGAGCACCGTGTCTCACGCCTTACATCTGTACGCGGGGTTTGCTGCCATTCGCTTTTTAGGCCAGGGATCTCTGTCACTAATCCCTACCACATTGGTCGCCCTATGGTTCGTACGACATCGTGGGAAAGTGATGGCACTTAATTCTCTGGGTATGGTGGCCAGCCAGGCCGCATTCCCGCCTCTTGTTTATCTGCTTATAACCGCATTTGGTTGGCGTAACGCATGGGTCGCCCTGGCTATATTCGTATGGGCACTGCTGTTACTACCTTCGATGTTATTAGTTCGCAGAAGCCCTGAGTCTATGAACCTCCTCCCTGATGGAAAACATCAGCAGCTTGATCATCAATCACCTACACCCAGCAATCGCGAGGGCAACTTCACTCTTGTGGAGGCAATCAGAACACGATCGTTCTGGCTACTGATGTTCGCAGGGGCTTCACCATCGTTGATTAGCACGGGCCTAATGTTTCATCACGTGTCTGTGATGGATAGCCGCGGCCTGGATGCTGTGGTGGCTGCCTTTGCGCTGAGTGTTATTGCCCCCGGGGCTCTCTTAGGAGTCTTCCTGGCTGGATTCCTGTGCGACAAATTCTCCAATAGGTACGTATTAGCGATGTGTCAGATAATCCTCGCCTTCGCCATGCTGTTGATCCTTGTGATGGATGGAACGTGGCAAGCAATCTTGTATGGGTTATTTCTAGGACTCGTTAATGGCGGCCTAATGACCACTGTCGCAGTTATATGGGCCAACTACTACGGGCGTGAGCATTTGGGAGCCATAAGAGGCGTGTTCATCTCTGGTTCGGTTTTTTTCGCAGCTTTGGGCCCACTATCAATCGGGTTATTATTCGACGTCTCAAACAATTACACGTCAGCCGTGTTGATATTTCTGGCCTTGCCAGCAGCAAGCGCAATTTCGGCATTCATAGCCACACCTCCATCGCGATTGCAAAATCCCTTGGCAGGATCCCAACCTGATACCTCGACCCAATGAAGACTGACGCCCTCGTACTGCTGCGTGTTGGGGCCTGAGTCGTCCCTCTGTGTCCCAGCGTTTCTCCCCGCGTTGGTACAAAAATTGGTACAACCTTTTGAGCCGGTTGAGATACGGGGCGTACCTTTATTGTTAGGAAGTCACACATGCGATAAGTTCATATGATCAATTCCCGAAGCACCCAGACATCGAATCCGTCATTGTTCTGCAGACGATCCAGCTATATCGGTATAATTAGTAGTCGACGACTAAAACGATGATTCAACGTATAGATAAATACGATATCCTGGAAGAGATGGGCTCTGGTGGACAGGCCATCGTTTACAAGGCCCGTGATAGATCCCTGGGACGAACCGTCGCATTAAAAGTCCTTCATCCGCACC
>VEXF01000054.1 GCA_009391275.1 SAR202 cluster bacterium AD-804-J14_MRT_500m
TGCAGACTGCTCTAGACTCTTTTGGGCGTTTAGATGCGGTTGTAACCTGTGCCGGAATTCTCAGGGACCGTATGATCTTTAATATGACGGAAGAGGAATGGGACGCTGTGATTGCGGTTCACCTCAAGGGGACATTCTCGGTAGTCAAGCACGCGAGTATTCTTTTCCGCCAACAACGGTCTGGGGCTATCGTAACCTTCAGCTCGACGTCAGGGCTGATTGGAAACTCTGGGCAAGCTAACTACGGGGCCGCAAAAGATGGTATAGCAGGTTTCACCAGAGTAATAGCCCGGGACTTGGGCCGCTATGGGGTCACGGCAAACTCAATCGCACCTAGCGCTCAAACGCGGATGATTGGAGCTATACCAGATACTACCAAACAACTCCGTAGTGCCCGTGGAATCACGAGTGGTGGAGCCGGTGCTTTGCAGGGCCAGGGTGACGACATCGCTCCCTTCGCCACATGGCTGGTATCTGATGAGGCCCGTAACGTCAACGGGCGGGTTTTTTATGTTACAGATGGCCTTGTTAGTCTCCTAAATGAGCCTGCGGTGGTCCGCACGATAACGAAGGATGGACGATGGACTGTAGATGAGCTAATCAGGACGTTTCCGGTGACGCTTGGGGTAGATTTGTATAATCCTGCCCCCGTACCACCGTCCATAACATAATTTAGTTCAAAGTTAAATCGTCATAACCGCGGACTAAATCTGTCCCCGATGAGTTCTAGGGATGTACTAAGACATGATCCTTTAAAGCGTAAGGCTATACTCAGTTTGTTGGATAGACCAAAATCTGCCCGGTCACGTTTCCCTAGGCTGGTGTGATCCTCGTTGGGCCAGTTTTTCATCTCGAATCTTTTCCCATTCGCTATCGTGGACTTCCATTAGCATGAAGTTCCGACTTATCCTGCGGACTTTCTTAATGGGTTTAAACCCACACTTGGCAAAACATCGCTGTGCACGATGATTCCAGTCCAAAGTATGCAGGTATAGACGTTTTAGCGAGGAATTGGAGAATATGTGGTCGATCAGGGTAACTAGTATGTCGAATCCGTAACCTTTGCTCCAATATTTACGGTCCCCTATCATTATACCGATTTCGGCTTCTTTGTTTACTGTGTCAATGTCGTAATACATGATGTTGCCAATATAAATGCCGTTATTTGTATCTACAGATAACCGTTTTACCCATGGCGTCGGGTAGTCAAACTGACCTTTGAATACACGGAAGAATTCCTCATAACTCATTACAAGGGGGCGAGAGGCATCGAGCTCAGATAGCTCAGCGTCAATCCGCCACTGATATTCAGTCTCGGCGTCCGCCAGGCGTTTTCCCCTGATTATGATAGATACACCTTGGATTTCCACTTTATTGGTCTTTGCTCCGCTGGAATAAAATATCAACAGCTCGTTGGAGGATCCGTGCCTCGCTATGGAAGGTTAATTGTCGCACTGCAGTTCCGCTGTCGAACCATTCGACAAGGTCAAATTCGAAATCGTGGTCATCGGTAGAACCGCCTGTTGTCTTCATCAAATAAAAATGGACAGTTTTATTAAGTGGGGAGCGGTTCTTTTTACCGGTGAACCAGTAATTTATGCTGCCGATAGGTTTTTCTACCTGCACGATCAATCCCGTTTCCTCTTGGGCTTCTCTGACTGCTGTCTGTATGATCGTTTCTCCTTCATTTGGTGTTCCCTTAGGTAAACTCCATCGAGTTGGGTTAATTCGACCACATAATACTATCTCTATGGATTGATCATTTAGTCGATATACAACCCCACCCGCTGAAACCAAATCTGGCGTTGCTCTTTTAGTCGAACCCTTATTGGATTTTTTTTGTCCATTCATTGGCAATCAACCGTGGTTCGATTCTATGGAGGTGGTGTTGCCTCGTCAAGCTATCAGATAAGGGTTGGATTATGATATTTGCCTAGTTGGAGGGCACCTACGATAAAGTCTTGACGGTTGAGGTATCATGCTTTCTACAAGTAGGAGTGTGGAGATGTCGAACCGAGGAAGTCAACAACAGGGTCTTAGTATTTTCGATGCTGCTCGCAGGTTTAATGTTCCGTTCAATCAAGAGACTCTACCTCAGTCTAGGCGAATTCATGCCGGAGGGCTAACCTTCCATTACTTGGAGTGGGGTAAACCAGACATGTTGCCAGTGGTCCTTCTTCATGGCATTGCGCAGCAAGCGCACAGCTGGGATTTTGTATCTCTAGCTCTTTCCGATAGATATCGTGTGATTGCTCTGGACGCCAGGGGTCACGGGGATACCCAGTGGGCTGCTGATGGAGATTACTCGATTGAGGCACATCAGAAAGATTTGGATGCCTTTGTTGCGGCAGTAGACCTGAAGAATTTTGTGCTTATAGGGCATTCAATGGGAGGAAGAAATGGGTATGTATACACTTACAGACGCCCTGAAAACGTGAAAGCTTTGGTAATCGTCGACACGGGTCCTGATACGGCTACACCTGGCTCTGAGAGAATACGGCGTTTTGTAGCTCTATCTGATGAATTGGACAGCTATGATGAGTTTGTGGAAAGAGTGCGGCAATATACCGGACGCCCTGAGTGGATGGTCCATGGAAGTTTGCAGCATGCTATAACAGAAATGCCCAATGGCAAATGGACATGGAAGTACGATAAAGTTATTCGATCCCCAGGGTTTGTTACGCCAACATGGCCACGGGAGCAATTGTGGGAATGCGTGAAGTCAATCAATTGCCCTACGAAGGTGATAAGGGGAGCCAACAGTGATCTGTTTACCAATGAGACTATGAAAAAAATGACTGATATCTTACCGCGAGGATCAAGTGCTGTGGTGGAAAACGCAGGACACTTAGTTCCTGGGGATAATACCCGTGGATTTTTGGAGGCGATCGAACCCTTTCTGAAGGACGTTTCCTAGAATCGAAGTTGTTGTAGTTGATCGGATGTCTAGGCTTGGCAAAAAATTGAACGCGCACGTGAGACATTGCCTGCCAGGACTTGGATGCTTGGTAAGCGGTTCATCCCTAGGATCAAGATTTTGTAATAGGACAATTGCTAGACAACGTGATTTTGGTGCCGCCAAGGGGCTTCGAACCCCTGATCTCCAGCTTGAAAGGCTGGCGTCCTAGGCCAGACTAGACGATGGCGGCATAAAACAATCCCAGTATAGCTTGGCTACGGGTAAATCGCCAACGGCTCCAACCCTATAGTTTCCGTTAGCCCTAGCATTACATTCATGTTTTGTACAGCTTGACCCGCTGCACCTTTTACTAAATTATCTAGGCAACTGATCACAATTAGCTTACGAGTTCTGATATCAACAAACGGATAGATCAGACACAAGTTGGTGCCCCATGTTTGCTTTGTCTGAGGTGGGGCAGTGCAGACTTTTACAAAAGGTTCGTCTAGGTAAAACTCTTGATACAACTCGACGATAGTTGCCTCTACGTTTGTAATGGAGGAGAAAGATTTCTCATCTAATGGGGCATAGCAACTAGACAAAATTCCTCTAGTCATTGGCACGAGGTGGGTAAGAAATGTAATCTGAGGTGGAAGATTAGTAAGTAGTGAAAGTTCTTGCTCGATTTCAGGAAGGTGCCTATGGCCTCTGACTGAATACGCCATTAGGTTTTCGTTCACTTCTGAGAAATGGGTGGCTAAATTTAATCCTCGCCCAGCTCCCGATATCCCCGATTTGCTATCAATCACCACGTCACTTCCCACGATCCCGGCGCGGATGGCGGGTGCCATAGCAAGAATCGCACTAGTAGGATAGCAGCCAGGGTTGGCAACTAGGCGTGCGGAAGAAACTTGCTTCCGATGTAATTCTGTTAATCCGTAGATTGCTTCATCAAGATACTGGGCTCCTGGATGCTTGACCTTATACCATTCTTCGAATTGGCCAACATCATTTAGACGAAAATCAGCGCTTATATCTACTATCTTTAATCCCTTTTCGAGTAGCGGTATGACGCTTTCAGCACTGGCCTTGTGTGGTAAAGCGGAAAACACTAAGTCCACACTTTCGTTTATATCGGACACTATCGGCAGATTAATATCTGCTAAATGGGGGAATACTTCACTAAGTTGTTGTCCTGATGCGCTACGTCCGGTTACGCAAGTAACCTCAACTTCAGGGTGCCGGTAAAGAATTCGAGCGAGCTCTGCCCCTGCATACCCGGTTACGTTTATGATGCCTATTTTAGTCACTTGCCTCACCTTTCCGTGGACTGGACTGAAGGGGATTGCAAGTATAAGCGCACCTTGATAACCAGTAAAGGAGATTGGGTTGAATCGTAAATACTAGATCTACTACGGTTGAAACGTGGTTGAAGATTACCGTATCTAGGCAGGTTTTTTGGGAGTTCTAGAAAAAGATGTGCCGAGATCTCGGGATGGGCAACCAAAGGCCAGTACACACTCCCCGCATAATGGGCGCAATGCCTTGCATATTCTCCTGCCGTGACTGATTAACGCCACATGGAAAGCATAAACTTGTTCCGGGGGCACCATAGGTTCAAGAATCTTATGTGCGTCGTCTGCATTTGTCTTGGATGAAATTAATCTCAATCGCTTCGCGACCCTATGAACGTGTGTATCTACTGCCATAGCTGGCATTCCTAATGAAAAACATAAAATTACAGCCGCCGACTTTGGGCCTATGCCTGGCAGTGCTCGCATCCAAGCCTTAGCTTGTTCTAATGGCATATCTGACAAAAAATGTAAATCTAGGTTGCCGCGCTTTTCTGCAATCAAGTTGAGGACTAGCTTTATACGTGGCGCCTTTATCTTAGCTAATCCACCATGGGTTATGGCCTTTTCAATCCTACGAACATCGCCACTGGCTACGGCTTCAAGTGTTCCGAATTCCTTCATAAGCTCACGGAATGCACTCATTGAATTCAAATCAGAGGTGTGTTGAGACAAAATCGTAAATACGAGTTCCTCGGTAGGATCCATCCTACTGGCATGTTGAAATGGACCGTAAGATGGTCCCAGAAGATCTATGATTTCTTCAGCAGCGAGATGTCGATTTTTCCTAGGCCAGGACACACGGTGGGTGGATTTTTTTGTGGGTTTGCCTTTGGTGGAGTACATTGCATGATTCTAGCATTGGTATTTAGGGTGCTCAACTCCATAAGATCCTACAATACTGGTTATGAATTGGACCATCGCGATTTCAATTTTTCTCTAGAATAGTGATAGGAGGCAGCAATATTACTAGGGATTAAGAGGGTACGATCTGCGGAGGAATGTGTATACTGGCACAAGCTCTTCCCAGATGCTACGCAATGATATAAATTGGACGTTGTGACGTCGTGCACACCAAGTGTAGATTCGCGGTCGACTCTGTGATAGTACTGGTATAGGTAGTAGTGTTTTGACCCTAGTTACATCATTAACAGAGATCAAAGGAAATGTTTCAGAAGTGAAGCAATCCCTTCTCTACGAGTTTTCAAATTTGACTACATCTGAAACATCAATATTTTTCGATGAGTGGAATCACATTGAGACGGAACGCCGACTCGATATAATAGATAAACTCGTGGACTTGGGACAAGAAGACACAGACTTAGATTTTAGTTCTGTATTTCGCCAATGCCTCAAAGATCACGACGGGTCAATCAGACAGCGCGCTATAGAAGGACTTTGGGAGTATGAGGATCGGTTACTTATCTCGCCGCTTTGCCATCTGACAAGGGAGGATTCTTGTCTGAATGTAAGGGCATCTGCCGCTTTGGCACTGGGGAAATTTGCCGAGTTAGCCCAAGAAGGTAAACTTCTGGGAAGGGACGGTATACGGATACAGGACTGTTTAATAAAGACTTTAGAAGATGTGGATGAGGATTTCGAAGTCCGCCGGCGTGCCTTAGAATCTGTCGCTAGCTTTAATATGGAGAACATCACCGCGTATATCATGTGGGCCTATGAGAGCGAAGATATTAATTTACGATGTAGTTCTCTTTATGCTATGGGAAAGACTGGTGTAAATTAGTGGTTGGAGATAGTTTTAAGAGAACTTGATAGCTCGTTTGCGCCGTTGCGG
>VEXF01000055.1 GCA_009391275.1 SAR202 cluster bacterium AD-804-J14_MRT_500m
CGCCCGTAATTATTTTGGCTGGACTTGTCGATGGATCAAAAACCAGTGTCCAGGTGTCGTGGGGTATCTTTGGGCTGGTTTCCCTTTTTATATTCTTATTCGCAATAGGGGCGTTAACATTATTGGCGATTAATCCTAGGTTTGTTCAGCTGTTTGAAAAATTGAGTAATCGGCTTCCAGGTAGACTTCCATTGAAAATTAACGAGTTATTAAGCTTATTTATTGACGGTTTATCGATATTAAAAGATCCCAAAAGACATTTTGGACTTTTTTCACGTTCCTTACCCGTATGGCTTTTAGAAGGGGCCATGTATTTGATTATTGCTTTGTCGTTTGACCTTCAAGAGTTTTTTGAGCCGGCACTGCTGCTAGTTCCAGTTGTATTATTAGTCACTGCAGTGTCCAATCTAGCAACGTCGATACCATCCTCTCCTGGGTCTATCGGTACATTCGAGTTTCCTGCGGTGGCAGCGTTGACATTGGTAGGCGTAGGTGCTGGAGTAGCCGGTGCGTTTGCGGTTATGCTTCATGTGTATCTTTTGTTGCCTGTGACAATCCTTGGCCTAATTGTTCTTTGGCGTGGACATTATTCGCTTGGAACACTAACTAGGCAGTGCGATAAACATCAGACTGGTAAGCCAATTGCATCAGATACCGTAACTATGAAAGAAGGAAAATGAAAGTAGGGATAATTGGAGCAGGAGTATTAGGTTTAACTGCTGCTTACGACTTAACTCAAAAGGGACATGAGGTGGAGGTATTTGAAAGTTCTCCATTTTTAGGTGGGCAAGCATCTACGTTCGATGTTGGTGGTGGACGATTAGAAAGGGGATATCATCATCTATTTAGAAGCGACAAAGATATCGTTGAGTTGATTCATCAGATTGGCTTGGGCTCGAAGCTCCGATGGATCGAATCTAAAGTAGGGTTGTTCTATGGAGATAAGATCTGGAATTTCGCCTCACCTAAAGATCTGTTGACGTTTAAACCACTAAGTATGAAGGATAGGATTCGACTTGGCCTCGTAACGTTCTATTTACAAAAGACCAAGCGATGGGAAAAATTTGAAAGTACAACCGCTCGTGAATGGTTACAAAAATGGTCAGGGCAACGTGCGTATGAAGTGATATGGGAACCGATGTTACGAGGCAAATTTGGACGTCACTTTGACGAAGTTAGCATGGCTTGGCTGTGGGGGAAAATATATTTGCGCGTCGCATCTCGTGATAGATTTTGGGAGAGAGAGAAACTAGGTTATCCTATAGGAAGCTTTGGAGAAGTGTTTGAAATCCTGTCGCAAAAAATTTGTGAACGCGGTGGAAGTGTACATGCTTCTACTAGAGTCAAAGAGATTCAAGTCGAGAATGGTAGGGCTACAGGATTAAATCTTGACACGGCCAGCGGCGCAAAAACAGTTAAATGTGATGCTATTTTAGCAACAACGCCGTCCTTCATATTCACTAAATTGGTACCATCGCTTCCGGATTTATACAAGAAGAAATTGACAAATGTCACATACTTGTCTGCAGTGTTGGTTATACTGGTACTAGATCGACAGCTTACTTCCAAATATTGGTTGAATATAGCGGATCGGTCTTTTCCATTTGTCGGAATCATAGAACAAACCAATTTCGTAAATCCATCTTTGTATGGAGGAAAGCATATCGTTTATCTTACGAATTATCCTGGTACAGATGAACCTTTGTATAAGATGACTCCAGAGCAAATATTGGAGACATATCTGCCACATTTAAGTCGTATCAATCCAGAGTTTGATAGAACTTGGCTGATCGATTACCATTACCACAAGGTAGATGCAGCTCAGCCCATTATAGGAATCAACTACGCTGAACAGATACCAGAACTTCGTACCCCGATCAAGGATTTGTATTTGGCAAATACTACTCAAATCTACCCGGAAGATCGTGGTACTAACTACAGTGTGCGGTTGGGAAGGCAGGTTGCCCGAATGATCACTGGTGATAAAGATCAGTAGCTTAGGAAATCTCTGCCGAAATTGTCCCGGCGCTATTGTCAAAGATTATAAAGAGGCGTTCTCCGATCAGCTTCGATTTTGATCCAATCCAGTTAGAATTGCATACTTGGTTCTCCGTTGAACACCATGGAACCCTGTGCTACCATCAGACAACTATTAGTAAAATTCACTACTTACTGGAGACTGCGTGACCACTAATCAAGATGGTCTGCGCCAGCGCATTGGGCAGGCACTTAGTGGACAGAAACAGAAGACTGTAACGGTATTGTCCTGTCTGTTGGCAGTAGAAGACGAGTTGGGTTATATTCCAAAAGAGGCTGTTGAAGAGGTATGTCGCTTCACTAAAGCTACCGTTAATGATGTGTGGGGGGTGGCTTCTTTTTACACCAACTTTCGTTTTGAGCCACAAGGGAAGCATCGGGTAGAGGTGTGTTGGGGTCCGACTTGTCATGTCTTGGGGGCTATGACTGTTATAGATGCTGTGTCTGAAAGCTTGGGCTTGTCTGGAGAAGGAACTACAGACGATATGGTCGTGAGCCTCCGTCTTAACACTTGTCTAGCTGCATGTGGGAACGGTCCTGTGATGAGCGTGGATCATAAATTGGTAGGTAGGGTTACGCCAGATCAAGCGAAAGAAATGATGGTTCAGCTTAGAAATAGATGTCCTAATTCCGAGGGGCACGATGACTAATTTTGAAGATTTAAAGAACGAATCGGCTAAAGTGTGGCAAGAATTGATCGGGAGAGATAGCCCTTGGGTTCGTGTAGGCACGGCATTGTGCGGTAAATCGGCCGGGGCAGATACAGTGGTTTCAGCGTTTCAAAAATCGCTCGAAAATAATGGCATCGCTGGAGTTGTGAGTGAGGTTGGCTGCTTTGGACTTTGCCACGCTGAACCACTAGTCGACGTGAATGTTCCTGGAAAATCTAGAATTATCTACGGAAATGTAACCCCTGAACGTGTTGAGGAAATAGTAAGTCAACATATCCGTGACGGTCATCCATTAAAAGATTTAGCCCTTGGGGCAATTGGCCAGATTGATAACACGGACATTGGTAATTTATGGGAGCACCCGATGTTGAAGCCGCAGCATCGTATAGCTCTGCGTAACGCTGGAGTTCTCGAACCAGGGAATATTTATCAATACATTGCCAATGATGGGTACGCAGCTTTGAATCGTGCTCTGCATGATTTAACTCCTGATGAGGTTAGGGAAGAGGTGTCCAAGTCAGGTTTACGTGGACGTGGCGGTGCTGCATTTTCAACAGGGACGAAATGGAACTTTTTGGCAGGATCCAAAGATCCGGTTAAGTATATCTTGGTTAACTGTGAGGAAGGAGACCCTGGGGCTTTCAATGATAAAGGTATACTGGAAAGCGACCCTCACAGTTTGATAGAGGGAGTCATCATAGCAGGATTGGCCACAGGCGCCAGTTTTGGCTACGTCTTTATCAGGAATGGTCACGACGGTCCTATCGAACGTACTTGGCGTGCAATTAATGAGGCTAGGCAAGCAGGGCTACTTGGGCAGAACATATTAGGATCAGGATTTAGTTTTGATGTTGAAGTCGCTCTCACAGGGGATTCATATGTTTCTGGGGAAGAGACTGCGCTTATGGAATCGATCGAAGGAAAACGTGCGATGCCACGGTACAGACCGCCCTTTCCTGCCCAAGTAGGTTTGTTCGGTAAACCTACTAATATTAACAATGTGAAAACTTTGGCGTACGTGCCCCAGATAATTTTTAGGGGTGGAGATTGGTTCGCAGAGATTGGACAAGAACGGAGCAAAGGCACTGCAATTCTCTGCCTGTCTGGAGACTTAAGGTATACAGGGATGGTCGAGGTTCCTTTAGGTATGACGTTGAAGCAGGTTATTTTTGATGTAGCTGGTGGGGTGCCCAATGGGAAATCGTTAAAATTACTGCAGACTGGCGGGCCATTGGGAGGTGTGCTTAGCTCAAGGAATTTGGATATACCTCTGGATTTTGAAGCTATGGCCGAAGCTGGAGCAATTCTAGGCTCTGGCGGCATTATTGCCGCAGATGAGGATACCTGCGTGGTAGACCTAACTCGAAATTTAGTGGCATTTTGTCAGTTTGAGTCTTGCGGCAAATGCTTCCCTTGTCGGACGGGCATGACACACTTACTAGAAATGTTGGAGCGTATATGTTCGTTGCAAGGGCTCCCGTCAGACCTAGATCTGATGAAACGGGTAGGCGGTAGCATGCAGGCTGGGTCGTTGTGTGGACATGGGCAATTGGGCTTTAATCCAGTGTCTTCTGCTCTTAGGGAGTTTGGGCCGGAGTTTGATCAACATATTCTGGAACGGCACTGTGGCACTGGAAAATGTGGGGGTCCGTGGTATTCTCCAAGTCGGAGCAGGAGGTAGCTTCTTGGCGGATAACGAAGTCACTATTACTATAGACGGGCAGCAGATAAAAACTGAAGTTGGCAAGACGGTATTGGAAGCTGCTACAGATGCAGGTATATATATCCCATATCTGTGCTATCACCCTGGGATGAAGCCTTTTGCAGCCTGCCGGATGTGCGTAGTCGAAGTTGAGAATGGGCGCGGTTTGCCGGCATCTTGCACGCTACCTGTGGCAGACGGTATGCGTATAGAAAACACCTCGGATAAAGTTCAAGACCTTCGTAGAAACATAATGGAGTTGCTCCTTGCGGATCACCCTCATGGGTGTCTTACATGCCATCGTGTAGATTTATGCGGACCGTCCGACGTGTGTCTCAGACATGTGTCTGTAAATGATAGATGCGTTACCTGCCCTAAAAATGAACGTTGTGAATTAAAAGACACTGTCAGGTTCTTGGGAATGGAGATCGAGTCCCCATTAGAATACAAGTACCGTGGTTTACAAGTAGACACCGGAGATCCCTTTTATGATAGGGATTATAATTTATGCATTGTCTGCGGTCGTTGCGTCAGGGTGTGCGAAGAAGTCAGAGGTGATAATGCCATCACCTTCACGGAACGTTCAGGTCAAGCTCTCGTCGGGACATCTCTGGGGACATCTTTGCTCGAATCTGGATGTGAGTTCTGCGGCGCTTGCCTTGACGTCTGTCCAGTTGGAGCTTTGGTAGAAAGTGAACATAAGTGGGAAAAACCTCAACAAGTAGAGCGTTCTATCTGCCCGCATTGTCCGGTAGGATGTCAATTTAATTTGGAGGTGAATCAATTTGGCAAACTGATTAGGGCCGTTCCAGAGTTGAATGCGCCTGCTAATCGAGGACAGGCGTGTTTTAAAGGAAAGTTTGGGATGGAGTTTGTTAATCGATCAGATCGCCTAAAGAGGCCGATGGTCCGTCGAGATGGCCAACTTGTGGAAACATCATGGAAAGAAGCGTTGGATCTGGTAGCACGACGCCTATCGACTTACAAAGGCGATTCTTTTGCAATGCTAACATCACCGAATAGCACCAATGAAGAACAATATTTGGCACAGAAATTTACACGGGCGGTGATGGAAACAAACAATGTAAACCAAACTTCTAATACCAGACCAAACCTTGTAAAGAGCCTCATAAAATCTGTAGGATTTGGTGCTGCAACCAACTCAATATGGGAACTTGAAAAATCTCGGTGCATTCTAGTATTTAATGCCAATAATGTTAACGCCCCTATTGCGAATAAGAATATAAAAAGGGAAACCAGCCCAAAGATACCCCACGACACCTGGACACTGGTTTTTGATCCATCGACAAGTCCAGCCAAAATAATTACGGGCG
>VEXF01000056.1 GCA_009391275.1 SAR202 cluster bacterium AD-804-J14_MRT_500m
GTTTTGCCAATTAAAAGCGCGCATCAACAATCTTGGGATGATGAATCGAGAGCTATCTGGCGATGAGTGGGTGGAGTCCAGGTCTAGTTCTGATTGAGACAGCGGTCTCGTTACAACAAGGTAGTTGATTCTGCGGTTAGTGATGTCTTTCTTAAATGGAGTGCGGGGCCAGAGGGTGGGGAAGGCTTCCTTCTCGATTTCTACTAATTGTCGTACGTCCTGTTCGGACAATTGCCGTAGTAGGAAAGTCATTAGGAATCAGAAAACGGTAGCCGCAGAAACCCATCTTAACACGGTGTCACTCTGGGTGATATAAAAAATGCGGGATCAAATAAGGGGTTTCAATTATTGAACTCGCGGTTTAACCGCACTTATACGGCTTGGTCAGGCGATGTAATCAGGGATATAATGCGGCGCACATGCCTATTTTGTTTCGTCTTGCCCGATATGGGATCCGATATCGCAGACAGTTATGCTTTGCTTGGATATCCCTTATAGCTTCGAGTGTTTTAGCACTAGCGTTGCCACGCCTAATTGGTGATGCAGTGGATCACGCTCTGACGGCGAATGATAATTCCCAACTTTACTGGTTGGCAGGAATACTTATATTTCTAAGTGTCCTTAGGGGTGGATTTAGCTATGGCCAGACTTATTTTGCTGAAGCTATATCCGCAATGGTTGCCTACACCCTTCGAAACGCTTTGTTATCTAAAATGCAAAGATTAAGCTTTGGGTTCCATGATCGCCGTAATACTGGTGATCTGATGTCGGTGGTCACATACGACGTTGAAAGCACGCGGATGTTTATAAGCTTTGGGTTGGTTCGATTTTTCCAGCTAGCAATTTTGATTGGAGGAATAGTACCACTACTCATGTTGCTACATTGGCAGCTGGGATTGATAAGCTTGGCAGGTGTCCCTGTGACGCTTTACACCACTGTCACCATCGGGAGAAAGTTACGGGTGATCTGGAATCGTGTGCAGGTAAAAATGGGAGAACTGACAACGGTCCTTCAAGAAAACTTGGCAGGGATAAGAGTCGTAAAATCTTTTGGGGCAGAGGAAGCTCAACAACAAACATTTCATGTCAGTTCATCAAGCGTGTCCGAAGAGACGTATCAGGCCAACCGGCTTCGCGTAGCTAATTCGGCTTTTCTAACTTTTATGTACATAGGTGCAACTGGACTGGTGGTGCTCTTCGGAGGCAAATGGGTTATTGATGGTAGCTTAAGCCCAGGCGAACTCACGCAATTTCTCCTTTATTTGGGATTACTAGTTATGCCTGTTCGTATGCTTGGTTGGGCTGTTAACACGTTTTCAAGAGCTATGTCCTCCGGGGAGCGGATTTTCCAGATATTGGATTCTGAGTCCCCCGTACGACCTGCTATGGGAGCCCAACGCTTGGAAAACGTGAAAGGGGACATCGGCTTTTGTGATGTGTCTTTCAGATATAATGCTCTTTCACCTGCGTTGGAACACATTAGCTTTAAAGTATCTGCGGGTCAGCGTGTGGCTATCCTTGGGGCTGCAGGGAGTGGCAAATCTACAGTGGTCAATCTTATCCCCCGGTTTTACGATCCGACCGAAGGGACTATAACGATTGATGGTTTGGATATCAGAGAGGTGACCTTGGATTCCTTACGGGATAACGTGGGGATAGTATTTCAAGATGTATTCCTTTTCTTTGCTCCTATACGCGATAACATTGCCTATGGAGTAAACAATGTTACTTTTGAACAAATCGAAGGAGCAGCAAAAGCAGCTCAACTGCATGATTTCATCCTGACACTTCCAGACGGATACGATACGATTGTTGGTGAACGAGGCGTAACGCTTTCGGGCGGGCAAAGGCAACGATTATCTATCGCTCGTACTATGCTCGTGGATCCGCCTGTTCTTATACTTGACGACTCTACTTCCAGCGTTGACGTGGAAACAGAACAGCTCATCACTGCTGCATTGGACACGGTTATGCGGCACAGAACCACTTTTATAATTGCTCATCGTGTTACCAGTGTGCAAGAAGCAGACGTAATACTGGTTTTAGAGAATGGTATGGTGGTAGAACGTGGTACGCATTCAGAACTTATAAATCGAGACGGCTTTTACAAACGTATCTACGAATTGCAGCTTCTTCCCAGTGAGCAAGTATTATTTGAGGCTCCTATTATCGGAACGTCTGATGACTAGATTGGGCATAGGAACTCGCTGATGCATGGAGGATGGAGGGTTACTCGGGAAGATGCTATTGATGACCGGCGAGGGAGACTAACCGATCATAAACTCCTAGCTCGTCTATTTGCATACGCCCTCCGGTACAAACCTACGCTCCTAGTGAGTTTAGTCACTATGGGTTTGTATACAGCTACTGTTGTGGCAGCACCCCTCATAATTCTCAAGGCAGTTGACCAAGCGATAGAGGAAAGAAGCGTCTCAGGTTTGACGTTTTGGGCCATCATCTTCTTTGTAACCGCAGCTATAAACTATCTTACACATTATGTTCATCAGGTGACTATGGCTAGGGTCTCTCAGGATCTCTTGGTATCGTTAAGGGGAGATTTGTTTAATCATTTGCAAAATCTTTCAATGTCTTTTTATGACAAAGTAGAGATGGGCAGAATCATGTCACGCATACAGAATGATGTCCATCAAATTCAGGAATTCTTGTCACAGTTGGCTATCACGTTAGGTGATCTATTAACTATTGGCGTTATTGTCGCTGTTATGATTTTTATCGATTGGAAACTCGCCATCATCACACTATCGGTCGTACCGCTCTTGGTCATCATGGCTGGATACTGGCAGATTTACTCGTGGCCGCGGTTCATGCGGGTCCGGCGAGCACTCGCGATTGTGAATGGCAACCTCCAAGAAAATATCTCTGGAATGAGGGTTATCCAAAGTCTGAATAGGGAAGACGAAAACCTCCATCAGTTTGACGAGTTAAATAGGAATCATCTAAAAGCTACTTTGAGTGGTAGCCGGTTCTCCTCTGCTCTTCTCCCCGGGGTAGAGGTGCTTACGGGCATAGCGATGGGACTCGTCATTATTTTTGGTGGGCTGATGGTACTTAATGGAGACCTGATGGTTGGAGTGGTAGTGGCGTTCGCACTTTATATACAGAGGTTCTTCGAACCCATCCGTAACTTGACGATGCAGTACACGATGGTACAAAGGGCTATGACTTCTGCCGCACATATTTTTGAACTTATGGATGTCAAACCAGAAGTTGCTCAAATCCCTGATGCTCCCGTAATGCCAGTGTTAAAGGGAGAACTAGCTTTTGAAAACGTTAGCTTTCACTATACGCCGGGAGTAGATGTTCTCAGAGGGATTGATCTCCAGATAAAACAAGGAGAAACCGTTGCAGTGGTTGGAGCTACTGGAGCTGGCAAGACAACGTTATCGTCTTTGATCCTTCGTCTCTATGATGTCACCGGTGGTCGAATCACAGTGGATGGACAAGATATACGCCAGATTGATCGATCTTCCCTAGTTGCTCAGATAGGAACAGTTATTCAAGAACCGTTCCTTTTTTCGGGTTCCATTAAAGACAACATAAGGTTTTCTCATTCACAAGTAACGGATGAACAGATAGTTAACGCAGCCAAGGTTGTCGGTGTGGATTCATTTATACGGCGAATGGACGGGGGCTATGACGCTCCTGTAGATGAGCGGGGTGGAAACCTAAGCGCGGGACAACGTCAACTGATAGCTCTTGCACGCGCATTAGTGTTTGACCCCAAAATTATCATTTTGGACGAGGCAACCGCTTCCGTGGATAGCTATACGGAGATGATAATGCAGAAGTCTTTGGGCGACGTTCTAAGAGATAGGACCGCCCTGATAATTGCGCATCGGCTTTCCACAGTACGAAGCGCGGATCGCATTATCGTTATGGATCAAGGCCGCATTGTTGAAGAAGGCAATCACAGTGAATTGCTGGATTTGCAAGGGGTGTATTCTAAGCTCTATCGGATGAGCTTCGAAAATACGGGGGCTTTAAATGGGTGTAAGATTGACGATCAATCGAGGACCTGAGCGGTGCACTTGATGAATCGTGACCTGAGTTCGCATTAGACTGCCATGATATGATATCCGGCGTCCACCGGGATTATGGTACCAGTAATACCGGATGCAAGGTCGCTGGCGAGAAAAAGAGTGGTATTAGCGACCTCCTCATGGGTTATGTTGCGACGCAATGGAGATCGCTCTGCATATACACTGCGCATATCTTTAAACCCTCTGATCCCGCGTGCAGCTAAAGTTTCTAACGGGCCCGCAGATATTGCGTTGACTCGGATGTTTCTATCCCCATATTCTGCTGCTAATTGCTTGACTGCGTTTTCTAAAGCAGCTTTAGCGGTCCCCATCACGTTGTATCCGGGAAAGACCCTCTGAGATGCCTGAAAAGTCATGGCGACTACGCTTCCTCCTTTGGGATCCATTAGTTCTGCTGCGTGTCTAACCAAGGGAATCAACGAATACGCGCTGACCTCCATAGCTATACGGAATCCATCCCTGCTCAAATCAGAGAAGTCACCACCTAAGTCTTCCCGCTGGGCGAAGGCGATGCTATGGACCAAGTAATCTATCCCACCTGTCTCTTTGCCTATTTCTGAGAAAGCACTGATAATTTCAATGTCGCTGGTAACGTCACATTGTATGAGCTTAACTTTATCTAAATCTTGTACGAGACGATCTATTCTGCTTCGGAGACGATCATTTTGGTAGACTATCGTCAGTTCTGCCCCAGCCTGGTGAAGCACTCTACATGCGGACCAAGCGATGCTCCTCTCATTTGCCACTCCGAATACCACGGCTCGTTTTCCAGATAGATCAACTTTATACAATTTTGTAACCCCGTTTAGGAATCGTTGCAATTGTAGGGAATCGCAAGAACAGTTGTAGTATGACTAGAGCACATCGACCGTTGATGTAAGCATTTCGGGACCAATATAACCGGGTCAAGTCTCATATACTCGACTTGCCAACGTTCAGTATACCATCCGCAATGTTGTGGCTTTGGATAGGCTGAGGTCTTGATCTAAAGATGTAACTATCCAATAAATTAGGACGCAGTGGCTAATTCGAGTTGCCCAGCTGAAATTCCGGTAATACTTGGTCGATAAATAAGTTGAGTTGAGAACGTTGATTAGGCGAAGCGAAACGTATAATCATCGTATCTGCGCCTACATCTACGAATTGATGGATGCGGTCAGCTATCCGTCTTGGATCACCCCACGGGCCCCATGTATCGCCCCAAATATTCGCTCCGTAGTAGCGCATCAGATAGGCATCAGCCTCTTTCGCGGCGTTTGACTTCTTGGGGCT
>VEXF01000057.1 GCA_009391275.1 SAR202 cluster bacterium AD-804-J14_MRT_500m
GGATCAAGGTGGGTACTTTCGCCGTAATAGTAGCAGCAGTCGTTTCATCGTTAAAAGGGAGGCTTCAAGCAGAGGCATTTGGTAGAGAACTACCCCAATTTCAGGTTCACAGAGCTTTAACGGTCGTTGTCTTGGGGGGCGGGCTTATTTTCATAATCTCACTAGCTCTCACGTTAACAGAGGCCAACACAGAAATTGCATTCTTGGATTTGCTGTTTGAATCGGTATCAGCCTTCGGGACTACTGGTCTCTCGTTGGGGGTTGCACCGCTCCTGACGATCTGGGGTAAAATGATGCTTATAATTCTGATGGTATTAGGACGTTTAGGGCCACTCGCCCTGGCACTAGCATTAGCTCCGGGCGAAGAACCCACACCCTATCGATTTGCCCAAGAAAGAGTCAGGATAGGCTAAATGAAAAAACAGGTTGTAGTAGTAGGATTGGGAAAATTTGGATCCAGTATGTCACGAGAACTGTATCAAGCAGGCCATGATGTTCTAGCAATAGACCTTAGCGAACAGAAAGTTCAGGATGCATTGGGAGAGGTCACTTATGCCGTACGCGGCGACGCTACCAACGAGACCTTATTAAAAGAGCTGGGAGTACAGAATTTCGACGTTGCTGTAGTAGCAATAGGAAGTGACATACAAGCCAGCATATTAACTACAGTATTACTGAAAAGCCTAAATATACCATTCATCATAGCGCGATCATCAAATCAGTTACATGGTAGTACACTGGAAAGGATCGGAGCAGAGAAAGTAGTATATCCTGAGCAGGAGACCGGTAGACGTATGGCCCACGTGGAATTCCACCCAAGTGTATTAGACTACATGGACGTTGCACCCAATTATGGCATTATCAAAACACGGCCACCAGAACACTTAGTCAAACATACACTGGAAGAGGGTGGATTAACTGGATCAAGAGATAAATACGGCTTAGCGGTTCTGGCAATCAGGAGGGGAAGAGAATTTATCCTAGCTCCTTCAAAAGACGAAATGATTTTGCCGGGCGACATCCTTATAGTCGCTGGAACAGCCGAACAGATGGGGAAGCTACAACTAACCACTAAAGAGAATCCCATGACTTCTCCTCCAGAATTGGTAAGGCAAAACCATTCGCAATAGATCCTTTTCATGACTCTTTCCAGGTTGTTCCGCGTTGAAAAGGCCTGCTATGCACATCACCCACATTCACATAGGGCAACCAAATACCGACACCCGGATTAACAAATATAGGGCGCCCAGAAATCGGAGACAATAATAGTGTTCTCAACAAAAAGGGTACTGTTAGCAGTGAAAGGCGATTCAGTCAGTGAAGATGCTTTCCAGCTAGCTAGTACTTTAGCTAAAAAAGACAAAGGCAAAGTTCTGGCAACCTACGTGATAGAGGTCAAACGTTCATTGCCAATAGATGCTGAACTTCCGATCGAAACTACACGGGGTGAAAAGGTTTTATCCCAAATCGAAAACCTGGCCAAAACATCTAAATGCCATATAGAAGCAAACATATTACAATCAAGACGGGCAGGTCCAGCCATTATCCAAGAAGCAATCAACAAAGATGCAGATTTAATCGTGGCAGATATAGGAAGCACATCTCTAAATGCAGGTGATTCAATCGAACAAATGTCGGCTTATATTCTCCACAATGCCTCGTGTCGAGTGATATTCTGCCTTGCTGAACAATCGTCTCTAGGTGCTAACAATGGGCATTGATACGACGCATACATTGATTTTGGGCTGTGGTCCATTAGCGTACCACCTGATACCTATACTGCAAGAACGGCGTCATCAAATAAAAGTGGTCGGACCATCCGCAGCCTGCATAGATCATCCGATTGTAAATTTAGGAATAGAATTTATCCCATACTCAGGGATCTTGATGGACGATCTACAAAACGCAAAAATTGGTGACGCTGAGTTGTTTCTCGCACTATCAGGCGATGACAATATGAACACCATGGCCGCACAAATAGCTGCACAAATATTTAACGTAGCCAACGTCATCTGCCATATCGAAGACTCCTCTAAACGAGAGGTGTACGAACAGCTCGGGATTCGAATAGTTAGTTCTACAGATTCAGTTTCGAAAACGATCCTTGATTCAGTTGAAATTCAAACATAATGTATATCGTAGTTGTAGGATGCGGTCGGATAGGCTCACATTTAGCTAAGGCTCTGATGGCTGTCGGGCACGAGGTAACCATCATTGAGAATAACCTGTCGAATTTTCAGATTGGAGCCCGAGACATGGGCAGCGTGGTAATGCAAGGAGATGGGACCTCCATAGCATCGTTGGAGGAAGCGGGTGTCGCTCGCGCGGAATTAATTATAGCCGTCACAGGATCGGATGAGTCCAATTTAGCTGTGTGTCAAATGGCCAAATCAGCATTAAAAGCTCCCCGCACCATGGCGTTAATTAAGAATCCCGGACACGAAGGTTTGTTCAGATCATTGGGAGTGGATCACGTAATCAACCGGACTAGGTTAGTTCTTTCCACAATCGAAGAAGAAGTGCCCGATGCGCCGTTAGTTCATCTCTTAAACATTCCACACCATAGTATGGATTTAATATCGCTGTCGATTCCCAACGATTCAGCCGCAATAGACAAGTCGCTAGCTGAAATAGATATGCCTCCTAACAGTTTTATCACGCTGGTCGTAAATAAAAACGGTCCGTCTCTGCCTCACGACGACCTAGTGTTAAGTGCTGGAGATGACATCGTGTTAGTGACGGTCCAAGACGAGGAACAAATATTGTTAGATACGTTCACCGGGGCCCAGTAATGTCAGACCAGGTAGCCTACCTAGGGCCTCCTGGTACTTTTACTGAGCAAGCGGCGCTTCACCACTCGCCAAATGGTCAGCTGATTCCGTATCCGAACATTACTGCCATAGCCCAAGCTGTGACTTCAGGATTAGCAGCAGAAGGCCTGGTTCCTATAGAAAATAGCCTAGAGGGATCAGTCAATGACACTCTGGACGTATTGATACAACGAGAGGGACTCTTCATACGCAAAGAACTTGTAATCCCTATAGAACACTGCCTGATAGCTAAACCAGGCACACAATTATCCGACATTGCAATCGTGTACTCGCATCCTCAGGCCCTGGGTCAATGTAGATCATTTCTAGAGAGATTGATGCCTAATGCACAACCGGTTGCTTCATTAAGTACAGCTGCAGCAGTCAAAGATATGAATGGCTCAAATCTTATATCCGCAGCAATAGCCCCTCAAAGAGCAGCTGAACTCAACCAGGGCCAAATACTTGAGAAAAATATCTTGGGCGACTCAACCAACATGACACGTTTTGTGGTATTAGCAATCAGTGACTTCCGCTCCACAGGATGCGACAAAACCTCGTTATGTTTCTCTTTTTCTGAAGACAGTCCGGGTTTGCTGTATAACGTTCTAGGCGAATTTTACATGCGGAACATTAACCTCGCCAAGGTGGAATCCAGGCCTAGCAAACAATCACTGGGGGAATACATATTTCTAATCGATATTCATGGACACAGAAACGACCCTCAGGTAAAAGATGCTATTTCAGGTCTTGCACAACAAGCCTCAGTGCTAAAAATCTTTGGGTCCTATCCCAGGTGGACTCGTCCTGACTCCACCTAAAAACCAAGACTCAGATCCAGAAACTTTTGGTCCTCGATCCACTATGGCATAATTAGACTGACTTCTTTGCCCGGTGGTGTAGTGGTAGCACGTCAGCCTTTGGAGTTGAAATCCCTGGTTCGAGCCCAGGCCGGGCAGCCAACTCGAAAACACCCGCGTCTTCCTATTTCTAATGATATGATCATCAAAATTCGTCATTAGCCCGTTTAATCGCACGAAGTCCCAGCAGTCTCACATCTTCTGGTGGGACTGAAAAGGTACCATCACTTGTCAAAACCGGACTACCACGGACAAGTTCTTCTTCTGTGACCCAATACCACCCAACGTTAAGGCCTTCTATTGAACCTAATGGCCGGCAAAAATAGATCATGTCGATATGTTGATGTTGACCGGATACGGGATCCTGAATATCCTCAACCAGGATAGTTTCTGGAGGGAGTATTTGGCTAGGATATTCTAACGGCAACGGGGAATCGGAAGGCAAAACCTCCACGGATAGCCCAGTCTCCTCGAGAACTTCTCGCAAAACCGCTTGGACTGGATCTTCATTGGGATCAATGTGACCACCTGGCGGCAATAGAGCCTGAACCTTAGAATGCCAATGTACGAGAATAAGTCCTCGCCAAGCTACATAGCCAGTGGCCGTAAAGTGTCTCGCAGAGGCCACAACTTAACTCCTGTTAATGGCCACTTTGGCAAACCACAGTCATAGCTCTAAAACTACCGGTCGCCGACCAAAACTTTCTTATCGCGAGATCTTCAGACGACTCCCTCATCGCGTAGGTCACGCAGGGATCCTTCGAAGGCTTCTATCGTACGGTCAATTTGCGGTTCTGTATGGACTGCTGAAACCATAAAAACTCTGCCGCCCATAGCATGGACCCCACGTGTAAGAAGGGCTTTCGTAAGATGGCCTGCCCTCTTAGCTGTCATAGCTTGACGTCTTTCCTCATAGCTGATGACGGGAGCTTCAAAATCACCCTTTGACTCCAATCCTAGAATAGGATTCACTATCGAAGCTATACCATAAGCAAAACCTGGGACTTCCGTTCGTTGAAATGCCTCGTTAAGCCCATTTTTCAAGCGCGCAGCCATAGCATCTGCTTGTTCATTTATGGGACGCTCAGCAATAAGATTAAGCCCTGTAATACCGGCTATTGCTGTAGGGGGGTTAGCATTAAAGGTTCCTCCCTGTCCGATACGAAGATGGTTGTCCCAATCGGGGGTTCCTTTAAACGACATCATCTCAAGAATCTCTGCCTTGCCACCAATAGCCGCCCCCGGCATACCACCTGCGACCACTTTCCCGAAGGTGCTGATGTCCGGATCTATGTTATAACGTGTCGAAGCTCCACCTTTAGACACCCTGAATCCCGTAATGGTCTCATCGAAGATCAGAACCACGCCATATCGCGCGGTAACCTCCCGCAATTGTTTCAAAAACGGCTCCGGCTGGATAGGGAAGCAGCTATAATGGCCGCCAGTAGGTTCAAGAATAACGGTAGCTATTTCCGGATCGTTCTTCAGCGCCTGTTCTACTTCCGCAATATCAGGGCGGACT
>VEXF01000058.1 GCA_009391275.1 SAR202 cluster bacterium AD-804-J14_MRT_500m
CTATCTGATGTTGCCATATCATCAGACCTATTATACGAGTTCGAGTTGAGCTTGAGGAGCCGCATCCCCTTTCCTGGGAGCTAGCTTTATAATCCTAGTGTACCCACCAGCGCGGTCGGCATATCTTCCCGCCAGGTTATCGAACACTTTAGATACAATCGCGTTGTTTGGTATTGTCGCCAAAGCTAACCTTCTATCGTGCAACGTCCCTTTCTTCCCGTGAGTGATCATCTTTTCAACAACACCGCGAGCTTCTTTCGCTTTAGCCTCAGTAGTCACAATACGTTCATGCAACAATAGCTCGGTTGCTAATGATCTCAATAAGGCTTTCCGTTGATTCGTAGACCTCCCGAGTTTTCTTCCAGCTACCCTATGCCTCATCGGAAATCTTTTCCCCTTCTGGCGCAACGCTTTCTGAAGATTCGCCGCTGGGCTCGTCTCCATTTGGCATTGGTTCCTCTCTGGAAAACCCTAAGGAATCTAACTTTTCATATAGCTCGCTTAAGGACTTTACGCCGAAGTTTCTTATCTTAAATAACTCTTCGTTAGTCATTTCCAGGATTTCACCGATTTTACGAAGTTGAGCTCTCTTGAGTGAATTGAGCGTCCTGGGAGATAGGTCCAATTTTTCTATTGGCGTCTGATAAACATCTGGTGGTATCAGACGATTAAGTCGGGTCCCTTCAGACGCCACTTCACCATTTTTATCAATGCCATTGAATAGAAAAAAATGATTGACCAGTATTTCCGATGCCGCTTTCAAAGCCTCAGAGGGCGTAATAGTGCCGTCTGTCCACACCTCTAGCGATAGGCGTTCATAATCGGTTATTTGCCCAACTCGTGTCTTTTCTACAGCATAATTTACTTTACGAACTGGGTTATAAATGGCATCCAAGGGGAGGACACCACGTGGCAGCCCATCACCTTGCACAGCTGGCACGTAGCCTTTGCCAGGTTCCACGTTTAATTCCATTTCCAACCCGCCATCTGGTGCATCCATTGTGGCAATATGTTGTTGAGGGTTAACAATTTCGAAATCGGAAGATGCAGCTATATCGCCAGCACAAACCAACCCTTGGCCAGTTACCTCAAGCCTCATTTTTCCAGGCCTACCAGTGACTGATCTGATACGAACCTGTCTGATATTGTAGAGCAACTCCATCACCTCTTCTTTAACATGAGGGACGGACGAGTACTCGTGCAACGCGCCTTCGATCTTAACCCAGGTAACCGAGGCTCCTTCAATTGAGCTCAGGAGTATACGCCTCATTGGGTTCCCGAGAGTTAAGCCGTAGCCGCGCTCTAAAGGTTCGATATGGAATTTGCCGTAAGTGTTTGTAGTCTCTATTACCTGAATAGCGGGTATAATCGGCCGCTCTTCAGCGACCATGGGCTCCGCATCAAAATTAGTTATTTCTAACATCCTATGTGTTACCTCGAGTAGAACTCTACTATTAATCGTGTATCTATGGTTGTTTCCAGTTCGGTTTCATCGGGCATCCTCACCACATTGGCCTTCAAGCTCGGAACATCAAGATCCAACCATTCTGGTACCGGACGCTTCGGTAAGTCTTCGCTCATAGCTTTCGCGTATTCACTTTCTTTATGCGATTCTCGCCAAGCTATTACGTTTCCCTCTCTAACATTGTACGATGGTATGTTTGTCTTCTTTCCATCCACTTCGATATGACCATGGAGAACTATCTGTCTAGCCTGACGCCTAGAGTCGCCAAACCCTAGTCGATAGATCACATTGTCTAGTCTGGTCTCTAGTTGTTGCATAAAATACTGTCCAGTTGACATAGACTGACCAAATGCTTGCCGGACATATTTTCGTAATTGACTTTCCATAATACCGTAAGTGTAACGGCTTTTTTGTTTTTCACGAAGTTGAACGCCATGGTCAGACACCCTGCGACGTCGAAAACTCTTATCACCTGGGGGTGTTCGCCTGCGATCGACCGCACATTTAGGCGTGTAACACCGTTCACCTTTCAAAAATAATTTTTCCCCAACTCTGCGGCACAGCCTGCATGCCGGCCCAATATATCTCGCCACCTATATAGCTCCTTAAACCCTTCTTCGTTTCGGAGGTCTGCATCCGTTATGAGGTATTGGTGTCATATCGCGGATGCTAGTAATTACTAGCCCTGTAGATTGGAGAGACCGAATTGCTGCCTCTCTACCAGGCCCAGGTCCCCTTATGATCACATCTACCTGCCGGAGTCCTTGGTCCATAGCACGTCTAGCCGCAACTTCGCCTGCGCGCTGCGCTGCAAAGGCTGTTCCTTTTCGCGAACCTTTAAACCCGCTGGTTCCAGCGCTACCCCAAGATATGACATTTCCTTGGACATCCGTGAGAGTTACCAGCGTGTTATTGAATGTCGCAAAGATATATCCCCGACCATTCGGGAACGCTCTCTTGTCTCGTTTCCTAGTTCTCTGTCTTGGCATCCTTTTTAGTTATCCTCTATTTCTTCATTCCAGTACGTCTACCACGGCCAGCCACGGTCTTGCGTGGGCCCTTCCGCGTCCTGGCGTTGGTTTTAGTTCTTTGCCCCCTTACAGGTAAACCGCGCCGATGTCTCAATCCCCTATAGGATCCGATATCTATTAACCTTCGGATATCTCCACCTACATCGCGGCGCAAATCTCCCTCTACCATATGCTCTTTGTCTACGAGTTCTCTGATACGATTGACCTGTTCATCAGATAAATCCCTTATTTTTGGAGCAGGATCCTCTTCTATACCAGCCTTTTCAAGGATTTTGAAGGCGTTAAACATCCCAATCCCATATATTCTAGTAAGCGCTACATTCGCTCTCTTACCATCCGGAACGTCCACTCCAGATATACGAACCATGAATCGCCTCCTCAGCCTTGTCTTTGCACATGTCTCGGGTTGGAGCATATAACCCTGAGAACACCTTTGCGTTTAATTATACGACACTTGTCACACCGAACTTTTACAGAAGCTCTTACTTTCATCGCTATTCCTATTTAAATCTATAAGTTATTCGGCCTTGAGTAAGATCGTAGGGTGAAAGTTCTACTAAAACACGATCCCCATTTAACACTCGGATAAAGTGCAAGCGTATTTTACCTGATACGTGGGCCAAGACCTTATGGTTGTTCGGTAGTTCTACCCGAAACATACCGTTGGGAAGTGCCTCAGTTACCAGACCTTCTACTTCTATGCCTTGTTTCTTAGCCATACACAGCCTACTATCTCTCCCTGGTTAAAACTTCTGGTTCGCCATCCGTAATCACAATTGTATGCTCGAAGTGGGATGAAAGACTACCATCCTCAGTAATCACAGTCCATTGATCTTCCAACAATCTTGTTTTCCAACCCCCAACATTTACCATAGGCTCAATTGCTATCGCCATGGACGGCCTCAGTAGCGGACCCATCCCCGCTGGACCATAGTTGGGAACCTGTGGGTCTTCATGCAGAAATCTACCTACTCCATGTCCAACATATTCCCGTACGCCGCTGAATTCATGTGCTTTAACATATTCTTCTATGGCCGATCCAACATCACCGGTTCGAGCCCCACCAACAGCTGCTTTTATACCCTGTTCCAAAGCCTGTTCAGTGACCCTGATTAACTCTTGAGCTTCATCCGAGATTCTACCCACTGGTATCGTAACTGCTGCATCACCTATAAGCCCTTCCACCGTTGCTCCCACATCAACTTTGAGCAGATCTCCTTCCAGCAACATTCTATCACCGGGTATTCCGTGAACAATTTCTTCGTTCACCGAGGTACATATCGACGCTGGGAAACCACGATATCCTTTGAATGTAGGAATTGCACCCAAGCTTCTTATTTCTCGTTCTGCTACCTCGTCGAGATCGGCCGTAGTTATTCCCGGGCGCACCGCGGACTTGATAGCGGCAATTGCAGCGGCCACTACTGCCCCTGCCTTACGCATCGACTCGACTTCACCAGCAGATTTGATCGTGACTCCACCACTATAGCCGGAAGGAGAGTTAGACGCGGTCCTAATTTTGGGTGTTTGTTTCATATCCTGACTATACTACGCTAGTTCTGCGTCCTTTCATACACTAGGCAAACCATTTAAACCTTCACTGTTTGTGCAGAATCCAGATCAGTCAATTCCTTAAACAATCTTTGGCTTACATCTTCGATATCCCCGGTCCCATCCACTTCTACAAGTTTAGATTGTTGTCGATAATATTTACGCAATACACTAGTCTCCGACTCATACACATTTAAGCGTTTTCGAGTTGTTTTTTCATCATCATCTTCCCGTTGATACAATGCACCTCCACAAAAATCACATTGCCCAGCGGATTTCGGCGGAGAATAAAATACGTGAAAAGCCGATTGACATTCTGTGCACACACGGCGTCCTTGCATTCTGTTCAAAAGTTCAGCTTCCGGTACCATTATCAAAAGCACAACGTCTATTTTACCACCATTGCCTTCCAGCATATCATCTAGTTTTTTCGCTTGGTTAAGATTACGTGGGAACCCGTCTAAAATCACACCGACTTCTGGATCTTTACTATTTAGCTCTTTCAGCGCAATAGAGATTGCTAGACCATCAGGGACGAGCATTCCCTGAGTCATATACCATTGCGCCTCCTTGCCAAGGTCACTCCCAACGTTAGTCTGACCCCTAAACAAATCTCCCGAGGCAATATGTTTAAGTCCAAGACGTTTCGCGGCTAATTTTGCCTGCGTACCTTTACCGGCCCCGGGAGGGCCCAACAATACCACGAACGGCTTAGACCCATACTTCACCCCAGAAACCCTTCATAGTTACGCATTTGGAGTTGGGCTTCTAACTGACGGAGTGTATCTAGAGCGACGGACACGAGGATCAATAAGCTAGTAGCGCTGAGTTGCAGCGCCTGGATATTTGTTAAATTAGAAGCCAAGAACGGGATTACTGCAATAAATCCTAAGAAAAATGCTCCCCCAAATGTTAAACGGAAGATCACTTTATTCAAATAATCTTGAGTTGGTGCCCCGGGACGAATACCAGTTACAAATCCCCCACTTTTTTGTAAATTTTCTGCAAGGTTCTGCTGTTGAAACGTGATCATAGTATAAAAAAACGCGAACACGATCGTAAGAAACCCATATGCCGCCCAATACAACCCAAAGCCTGGACTGAGATGGGTAGCGAACCAGCCGGCAATATCA
>VEXF01000059.1 GCA_009391275.1 SAR202 cluster bacterium AD-804-J14_MRT_500m
CTCGTGAAGCCCAGCAGCCTCAACTACCACATCGGCTCCAATCCCACCAGTCAGTTCCGATACCGCATCGGTGACGTTCTCGCGGGCTAACTCGAGATGAGGAAGCTGGTCTTCTCCGACCGGAACCGTGTCACCTTTGTAAAGAATAATATCGGCTGTTTGGAGGACCGGATAGCCCACTAGGCCGTAGTTGACTGATTCGTCGGTCTGCTGCATCTGGCGTATCTTTTCTTTAAACGTTGGAACGCGCATGAGCCAACCCATGGGAGTAATCATGCTAAGTAGAGCATGAAGGGTGAGGACCTCAGGGACGTGGGATTGGACAAAGATCACGCTGGATTCGGGGTCTAGTCCAGCAGCCAGCCAATCAAGCACCATCTCTCGGATGTTAGGTTGTATGTTTTTGACTTCGTCTGGTGATTGAAGTGTAGTTAAAGCGTGAATATCTACTACGCAATAGTAACATTCATATTCGTTTTGAAGCTCCACCCAATTCATCAAGGCACCTAAGTAATTGCCTAAATGGAGTCGGCCCGTTGGGCGCATGCCCGACAATACGCGCCCTTTTTTATCAGTCATGGAGGTAGTTCATGGTATTTCTAGGAAGTCTAGCACGCGGTGCTAGTGCTGACAAAGACTCCTACATGCGTTCTGGAGTGGACATTCCCATTAAACGGAGTACCTTTGATAGGACTATACCTGCCGATTCCACTAACTTAAGCCGAGCTAGGGTCATATTATAATCTGCTGGATCGTTGGATAGTACGCGACAGTTTTCGTAGAACCAATGGAAACTGGCTGCTAACTCTAGCGCGTAGTGGGGCAGATGATGAGGTTCTAGTGATTGTGCCATTTGTTCTATTAATTCCGGGAAGATCAGCATTTTACGGATCATCGTCAATTCGTTGGGATCCGTCAAAAGCGAGACATCGCCAGCATCCCAATCGATTTCCCTGCCACCAGCACTATCTAAAATACTGGATACTCTGGCGTGGGCGTACTGGACATAATAGACGGGGTTATCTGAGGACTCCTTTGTGGCTAGTTCCATGTCGAAATCCATTTGCGAACCGGGTGCTCGCGCAAGGAAAAAATAACGGCAAGCATCGGATCCAACCTCATCTACAAGCTCCCGCAACGTCACAAACTCCCCGGTTCTCTTAGAGGCTTTTACTAGTTCTTGACCACGTTTTAGTGTGACCATCTGGGATATTATGATGTCCAGATGGGCCGGATCTATCCCTAGGGCGCCTACCGCAGCTTTGAGTCGGGAGACATGTCCTTGGTGATCTGCTCCCCATATGTTAATCACTCGATCAAAACCCCGTTTTAGAAACTTATTGTTATGATAGGCAATATCTGATGCAAAGTAAGTGGGGGCTCCGCTTGAACGCACCACCACATTGTCTTTCTGTTCGCCAGATGCAGTGGATGTAAGCCAAAGTGCGCCATCGCGGAGGGCAAGATATCCTCCATCCTGTAATTTTTTGATGGTTTCTGCATACTCACCGGACTCGAAGAGTTGATGCTCAGGGAACCAAACATCGAAGTGAACGCCAAGGGTTGAGAGATCATTCTTGATCATACTCACCATTTTTTGTCGGGCAATTGGAGCTAATTTTGTGAGGGCGTCATTCTTCTTCATATTGATATAACTGTCACCCGAGTCGGACTTGATCTCCTCGGCTAAATCTACAACGTAGCTTCCCTGATACCCGCCAGATGGTATGTCAGCTTCGTGTCCGAGGGTCTGGAGGTATCGAGATAATACGGAGTCATAGAAGAGGTCCATTTGTGTCCCGGCGTCATTGATGTAATATTCCCGGGAGACGATATGGCCGGCGGCTTCTAGGATCGATGCAAGCGTACTTCCTAACACAGCACCACGGGCGTGACCTACATGAACAGGGCCGGTTGGGTTAACGCTAACGAATTCCACCATGATTCGTTTGGGGTGTTCCACTGTGAGAGTTCCGAACGTTTCACTAGATTGACGGATTAATTCTACTTGTTTCTGAAGCCAAGATTGACTGAGAAAAAAGTTTATGAAGCCGGGTGGAGCAGATGAGACCTGCGATAGCTCCCCGCCTTCAGCGATCAAATCGACTAAGGTATCTGCGATTTTTATCGGCGATATGCGAGTGGATCGAGCGAGGCGGAGGGGAAGGCTGGTCGCGAAATCCCCGTGGTCGGGATTGGCTGGATGTTCTATCATGGGGTCTGGCATCGATGACAAAGGCAATGCGCCGCTTTCCTTGGCAAGTTTCAACGCATTTGTGATCTTTTCGACTATGATCTCTTTAATAAGGGGCGACATTCTATCTGGATGAGCTTCCTACAGGGTGGGGGTAGAATGCTACCACAGGGAAATGCAAGCTAGCTAGGATTATGAGCACGTGCTGAACAGATTGTGATCGGCGATGTAGATGAATTGATTTGCCGAGTAGAAGCTGATTTACCGTATAGAATTTGCTTGTTAGGGAGTGATGGTTAAGTTCATTCTTCCCAACAACCTCCCTAGTGGCATCTGAATGCGACCATTGGAGGACACATATTAAACAAGGCGATTGAGCTAAAACCCTATAAGACGATGGGTTGCGGATAAGTACTAGGTTTCATCAGAAGACACTTTTGCCATAAACCGAGCAATCTCTTTTGCTAGATGACGGTGTTCTAGGTTCGTGAGGTTAGGATCGTTCATAATGATTGCGTTTGCGGTTTCTCTCGCCTGATTGAGCAGATCAATGTCCGTTAGACGAGCCATTCGAAGGGCTGGTAGTCCACTCTGCCGTGTTCCAAACAAATCCCCAGGACCGCGCAGGCTGAGATCTACTTCCGCTAACTTAAACCCATCGTGGATTCTCTCGACAGCGGACAGCCGTTCTTGAGCCAGTTTTGAAGGACTTTCCGATAGTAACAGGCAGTAACTTTTGTGATTCCCACGGCCAACCCGGCCTCTGAATTGATGGAGTTGAGCTAGCCCAAATCTATCAGCGGCCTCAATCATCATGACAGATGCGTTGGGTATATCTATCCCAACTTCTACCACCGGTGTAGATATAAGAATATCCAATTCACCCGCACTAAATTGGGACATGACAGTTTCTTTGGCCTTTGCACTCAACTTACCGTGAAGAAGGCCTAATTTGAGGTCAGGGAACACTTCAGAACTTAGCCGGTCGAATTCTTCGGTTGCGGCCTTGGCTTCTATAGAATCTGACTCTTCTATGAGTGGGCAAATCACGAAGGCTTGGCGCCCAGTTTGGACCTGATCTCTGACAAATTCATAGGCAGCGATCCGTTTTTCCGGTGGTACCCAGCGTGTGATTATTTTTTGGCGACCCGGTGGTAGTTCATCCAGAATTGAAATATCGAGGTCGCCGAAAAGGGTGTGGGCGAGTGTCCTGGGGATGGGAGTGGCTGACATAATAAGCATGTGGGGAATGGAGTTACCTTTTCCACGAAGGGCAGCGCGTTGCATGACTCCAAATCGATGCTGTTCATCCACAACAGCAAGCCCCAAATTTGGCATTTTCATCTCTTGCTGGATAAGGGCTTGAGTTCCTATCAATATGTCTAGGGTGCCGTCGGCAGCACGGCTTTGGATTTCTCCTCTAAACGACTTGCGAGTGCTGCCCGTGACAAGACCTATTGAGATGGGGTGAGCGTAATGATCAATGTACGCAGTTATCAAGTTATTTTGTTGCACTGGTTTGGAAAATTCCCCCATCAGATTAGCTATAGTTTTAAAATGCTGTTCAGCAAGTACTTCTGTGGGAACCATGATTGATCCCTGGAAACCATCCACGACAGCTGCTAGAAGGGCAGCCAATGCCACTACAGTCTTTCCACTTCCTACTTCTCCTTGAAGCAAACGGCTCATTGCCGGTGACCCTCGCTCCATATCAGTCAATGTCTCTATAAGGCACCGTTCTTGAGCATTAGTAAAAGAGAAAGGGAGCCGATCCCGAAATTTGGTGAGTACCTGCTGATCTACTTTAATAGGAAGACCATGAGAGTCTTGTTGCCATGCTTGGCGACGTCGCTGGACTGCGATCTGCAACAACAACAGTTCATCGAAAGCAAGGCGGCGGCGTGCTGTTTCCCAAGAGGCTAGGTCATCTGGAAAGTGCGCCTGAAATATGGCTGAACGCAGGGTTGGTAGGGTTAGTTGTTGACGAAACTCATCTGGCAGAAATTCTTCTATGCATGATCCGTATCGGTCTAGAGATTGCCAATTGAGACGACGCATTGTTCTAGCTGTCAGACCTTCAGTGAGAGGGTAAATGGGGACTAGCCGGGCGGCATGTATGATTGGATTATCAGAACCTAAAATCTCATAATCAGGAGATTCCAGGACTCGTTCTCTACGAAAAAGACCCACCTTGCCACTCAACGCAACTTGAGTCCCTGAAGTGAGTTGACGGGCTAAATAGGTTTGTCCGAACCAGATGACTCTAAGATTTCCAGTCTCGTCTCCCACGACAGCTTCAGTGGCTCGGAGACTTCCCTTTCGCCCCATACGTATTTGCCTTGCCTCCCAAACGTTAACAATTATACTGGCCTCAGACCCCGGCATTAGGTCCGAGACCTTGGATTGTTGGGAATAGTCATTGTGGCGCTTTGGGAAGATATAAAGTAAATCTCGTATGGAGGAAACGTCTAGTCGTCGGAGTTTGATAGCAGTTTTTGCATCTACTCCTTTAAGGTCGGTAACAGGTGCGTCTATTGATATGCACACCTTCGGGTTGGGAGGCGGTTTCTTTGTTTTGATGAGGTCTGTAGTATGCGGGGTTTTTGAAACTGTGTTTGCGAGAAGACGCAGCCAACGCTTTACTAAAACTTCTCGTTTGGCAGAGCTAAGACCATCATAGCTACATGATAAGAGAGCTTGTGTCTCTGGTTGCTGTTGGAACAATTCTTTTAATTCTGGGGACCAACGATGGATGAATTTATCAAGCCCGCCTATAACGGCCGTATTGCCGTAGTGATGTGCCTTCTCTAACTTCAAGATGTTCTCGAAGGAATCCAGCGATAAACGGTTAGTGCGAGGGGTCATGGCCAGCCTAGTTTAGCATGACCTTGGTATTAGAGATTCGGCAGAACGGTGCACTGCCACTCCAATTAAGCCTGGACCGCAATGTGTGCCGATGATTGGGCC
>VEXF01000060.1 GCA_009391275.1 SAR202 cluster bacterium AD-804-J14_MRT_500m
TGTGTCCATATACACTGGTATCCCGAGTCGTACCACTTCTTTCCAAAGTGCGTCACAACGTTTGTCATCGAGAGGCTGGCCCTTCGGGAGATGTCGATGAAGTGCTTTAAAACCAGATTCTTCCACTACAATACTTGGTATTACGGCTCCAGTACCGTTTCTTTTAACTATTCCGGCTTCGTGGACGGCTGGAGTAATGCCGGAAATTTGAACTTGACTCCAGCTTCAACCCCGAGTGGCACCTTCACACTAGGTTCCAGTGAACAGGATGTGTTGGATACCCAGGGCAACCCTTCATCGATTTATTACACTACTTGGTATTACGACTCCAGTACCGTTTCTTTTAACTATTCCGGCTTCGTGGACGGCTGGAGTAATGCCGGAAATTTGAACTTGACTCCAGCTTCAACCCCGAGTGGCACCTTCACACTAGGTTCCAGTGAACAGGATGTGTTGGATACCCAGGGCAACCCTTCATCGATTTATTACACTACTTGGTATTACGACTCCAGTACCGTTTCTTTTAACTATTCCGGCTTCGTGGACGGCTGGAGTAATGCCGGAAATTTGAACTTGACTCCAGCTTCAACCCCGAGTGGCACCTTCACACTAGGTTCCAGTGAACAGGATGTGTTGGATACCCAGGGCAACCCTTCATCGATTTACTACAATACTTGGTATTACGGCTCCAGTACCGTTTCTTTTAACTATTCCGGCTTCGTGGACGGCTGGAGTAATGCCGGAAATTTGAACATTGGTGCGCCGTAACCAGTAATTACCAAGTAAGCTACCGGCGATATGTTCGCGCTTTATCAGAGAAGCCTGAGACTTCTTCGAGAGATTTTCCTGGAATTACTTCCACACGGATTCTTCGATCCCCTAGGTGTTGTACCAGGAAGGCACCTAGAGAAGTGTCGCCTACCCTCTCACTGACCCATGCTCTCTCTTCGTCCCTCGACATGAGCTCATACTTGACCAACCCTGCTCCGACACCAATGTTCGCCGGGTCTGGTTCGTTCCCGCGCACGCCGTAACTGCCAAAGCAAGGGCCGCATAGGCTGTCATCGATGCCCATATCAGCGCCTATTGATATACGCAGCTGGGTTGGGTCAATATAGCCATAGACTATGGAGAGTTGAGTCTGAGCATCTAGGGGATCGTTTGTGCCCTCTAAGAACCAATTCCCGATAATCCTTCCTTCAATATCGTAATCAATCTTGCCAGCTCGTGGTTCTGCTTGACGAAGCATCTTATCGAGCAACGCAGCCCGTGCCGGTTCTCGGTAGAACTGGAAGGGGTCAACGGTGTGGATCTTGAATCGTTCGTCTTCGTAACGGTCAGGCGCGACGAATCCTTCTAGAACTGTGTTGGCATCGTGAACGCTCCAATCCAGGTTTTGAGATCCATACCTAGCGATCGGATCCCCGGCCTTCAAGAGCAATGGTTCACGGTCATAGCCCGCCATCCAAGTTTTTCCTCTTAGGACGGGGCCCGAAGCTTCTTCGACGGCTGGTGCTAGTTCTCCCAGATGGATGAAAATTGTAAAAAGAGCACATGAATGCATCATTACCACACGGTAATCGGGGACCAGTGGCTTGGCTTGCTCTCCGCGGAACTTTCCCTGATCATCCGTGATGCTCAAGGGGGAATCCTCACGTGCCCGGTCCACCTGCACAATGTAACCATCTCCAGGAGCTAGAACATACTCGTTGCCTGCGGAATATTCACGATGTACGTAAAGATGGTCGGTGGGTGTGACGTGACTATTGAAAGGAGAAGTACGGCCCATGGGTTCAATGGCGGTTATGAGATCTGTCGGGAAAAAAGTGGTAGTGAGTTGGTTGCCATCGAGTTCGTTACATGAAAAAGGGAATTCATTGAAATCAAGATTAAATATATTCCTGCCTTTAAAGTCTGTCGATTCAAATCCTGATGCCCTTTCCCCAGGTTCACGTCTCTGAACCTTATCACCA
This sequence comes from SAR202 cluster bacterium AD-804-J14_MRT_500m, assembly GCA_009391275.1. Next base: position 1,974 of record VEXF01000060.1, read on the forward strand.
ATGTTATCAATGATGGATGTGGTGGTTTGACAAGAACTGTTGAGGCACCCTTCAAACGTTACCGTGATTTTATCTACATCCTCTTCAAGCACAAACTCAAAATCAGGGCCACTTGAACTCCTTGAACTCGCATTTGAAGTCCAGATCCTACCGGAAGTTTGGTCTCCAAAATTCGATTCACACCGGACTTTCTGCTCCGCATCATTTAGGGTACAAGAGATCGAAAGTTCACCAGTTGGAGGTTTTTCGTCAGGATCTGTCGTAGCTTCTATAGCCGGTGTGTCTGCAATTTTAGCTGCAGGGGTAGGAGAACCAACCGTAGCCGATGTATCTGAAGTTTTGCCTGCAGGCGCAGGGGAACCAACCGCCTGCCCTTCGCTACCACAAGCTACCGTCGATAAGAATAGTACACAAAATAGGGTCAGTTTAATTAGGTTCTTGTTCATATCATTCCCCCTATCGGGCTCGTAGGACTAAGTAATATTACTCTCTATTACGGTGTAATACTTTTCAGTCGGTTGAGGCGCGGGGCAAACCTTTATTGTTAGGAAGTCGAGGATGCTATTAAGGCTTATGAGGCTATTGTGAGGTAGGTGGAAGATATATCCTGATTACCTCCTCTTTGCTCTCCTCACTCCCCTCTTGAACCTGAGACGTCCCTACGCTGGAAAAGCCACAGCGACACCATGACAAGCGCTACAGAATAACCAAGTATCACGAAGAATGCTTGTGTCGTATCTGGGTGCCTTGCACCCTGCAGGGCCGCCTCGGCCTCCGTCTGGCCAAGAGACATCCATTCACTGACATTCGAGCTGAGAAGAACTTCTCTGACCCCGTCGAGCCTCTCGGAAATCGCTAACAGCGGTGGCACGACCATCGCCTCCGCTATATACCCCACGATTGATAGCGATATCCCTTGGGCTGTTGACTGCGTTAACACCACGAAGAAGGCTCCAAGGCATATGTACGGGACAGTCGCGTAAACGGCTTTGCCAAAGAACTTTGTCAGCGCCGAGAGAATCGATCCCCAAGTATCCCCCTCAGGCAATGCGAGAAGTGAAACGCCCTCGTCAGGTGGAATTATCCCTGCAATAACGCTGGATACAATGTTAACCTGCGCGATGACGACAAGCCACCCAGCGCCTACCACAACGCACAACACCAGTTTGGCCGAGAGGATCTGCCATCGTCCCGTTCCTCTCGAGAGGACAGTTCTAAGCGTTCCCCATCCATACTCCGATCCTACCATAGAGGCCGAGAGGACCATGATCAGAATAAAAAATAACCCCGTCATAAACATCAGGATGAGGCTTCCCAGGATGCTTACAGGCATAACGAACAAAAAAAGGCGTTCGTCTTCCGAGACGTAGTCTGAACACTCCAGGCTCCATTCGGCTACTTCTCCCTTTACTATCAGACGTTCTTCTTCGGAAAGCGGTTGGATCCTTTCTTCGATGTGCCCGCCCAGCAAGTCAGCGCACGTTACCTCGATGGATGCGGTCTCGCCCGTGTATTGGTAATCCAAGATGAACGCGTTGGTGCCCTCGCCGTCTGTCGTGTGGTAGACAACGTAGAACCCCCAGAGAAATGCCTGTGAGACAAGAATGGCCACGGCGAGGAGAATCCACGGAAGCCAGCGGCGCCTCAGCTTGAACCACTCGCCTTGTATCAGGAGCAAAAGACGGGCGGTCACTGGGGGATCGCCTCTCCATGGCCAGTTACCTCTAAGAAGTACTCTTCGAGTGATCTTCTAACAGGCACCATTTCCGCAACGTAGACCTCGGAACGGGCAAGTGCCGCTGTGAGCTCCGACGACCGTTCAATGGGAGCAGTCACCAGCAGTGAATCTTCGTGTGTGTCTACATCCTCAACCCAGTCCAGGGCTGACAGTATCTGGCGCGCCTTGCTGTTGTCAGTAGTCTTTGTACGTATCTGTTCGCTTCCAGCCATAGCGACCAACTGGGAAACTTCGCCCTGTGCGATGAGTCTTCCCTTTGAAATGATTGTCACACTGTCGCAAACCTGCTCTACTTCGTGGAGTAGATGGCTGGACAGGAGCACCGTCCGATTGCCGTCTCCCAGACTTCTGATCAATTCACGTACCTCGATCATCCCCTCGGGGTCCAGACCGTTGGTAGGCTCGTCTAGAAACACGAGGTCAGGGTCACCGAGGAGGGCATAGGCGATTCCAAGACGCTGTTTCATGCCTAACGAGTAGGTGCGAAAGAGATCGTCACTCCGGCCAGCAAGACCAACACGATCGATTAGGCTCTCAAGTTCCCCTTCTGATCCACCTCCGGAGATTATCTGGAAGTACTTCAAATTCTGGAGTCCCGAAAGGTACGGATAGAATGACGGACTTTCGATAATTGCCCCGACTCGTCGCAGTGACTCCTCATGTCCGTCGCGGGAACCGAACAGGCTGAATGTGCCGGAGCTAGGTCTCAGGAGCCCGAGCAGCAATCCCATTATGGTTGTCTTACCTGAGGCATTCGGACCAAGCAGCCCATATACGCGGCCTCGGCGCATCTCCATTGAGAGGTCATCCACAGCAACGACATTTTTGTATCGTTTGGTCAACCCATCCGTCTGTATTACAAATTCATCCATTGAGTCTTGCCTATTCACGTTATACCGTATGGCCTTGAACTTCATACAGCCATATTACCCGAAGTGTCTACTGAAGGAATCAATTGATGTACAAAACGATGTTATTGCCCTGGATAAGAAGCTCCCCGATGATTAGTCAGGGGGCTTTTTAGATATAAAAAGGGTGGTGGGGAAGCCGGGACTCGAACCCGGACGCCTTGCAGCACATGATCCTAAATCCAGTATTTTCCGTCCGCCAGGGTTCGCTGAGGCTCTCTCCATAGCTAAATAATAGGTTTATTGAGGTCATTGGTTTGTTGTCGTACCAGGGTGTTCGCTCCCGTTGCTACATTGGTTGCTACATTTTTTGCATGGGACACTCTAGAGCCGGTTGAGGCATGGCG
>VEXF01000061.1 GCA_009391275.1 SAR202 cluster bacterium AD-804-J14_MRT_500m
AGTCCGCCCTGATATTGCGGAAGTAGAACAGGCGCTGAAGAACGATCCGGAAATAGCTACCGTTATTCTTGAACCTACTGGCGGCCATTATAGCTGCTTCCCTATCCAGCCGGAGCCGTTTTTGAAAAATTCCGTCTAGACTAGCCTCAGCCAAAGGAAATTCCGTGCCGCCACATTTCACCACTTCAACGTTACTCAGCCGGGCGACAGACAAACGTTGTCGAAGTACATCCAACATCTTCTCATCAGTATCAAGTGCCAGTAGTTTTCCGTGAGACAGGCTTTTTGCCAACGACAATGAAAAGAACCCTGGGCCACACCCGATATCTGCCACGTGCTGATAGGGATCAATAGGCAAACGTATTAAGATTTCGTCTACTTCCACCATCCCACCAGGCCGATGATGGAGAAGTGTTTCGATAGCGCTGTCTGTAAATTTATCTTGAGAATTCCGTTTGTCATCCATGGTAATTCTTAAAAAGATAGGCCCATATCCGATCGCCAAGAAGGATTGGTCCTTTAATTTTACCAAACCATACGTTGTTAATTGGCTGCTACTGTAACACGAGGTGCACGTTTACTGACTAAAAAAGCGAACCTGTCAGCGAGATTTTTATGAACCCTGGGCCACGTTGATAGCCTTAACCAAATCGACCGTCCCTCTATACAAACAGCTGCCAATTACTACACCTTCAGCACCAGTCAAAACAAGATCTCTAATATCGTCTAGACTAGAAACACCTCCAGACGCTTGAATCGCTAAGCCAGTGCGGTTCACCATTCGTCGAACAGCCTCAAAATTAGGACGAGTCATAGTCCCATCTCTGGAGATATCCGTGTAGAGAAATCTCTCAACCCCCAATCCTGCCATTCGTTGGGCTAAGTCCAGCACATCCATTTGAGTACCTTCCAGCCATCCCTTCACAGCTACTTTTCCGCCCCTTGAATCTAACGCAACGACTACTGTCTCAGGCCCCCACCTGATACACATCTTTTCCACCAGATCCGGGTTTTCTACAGCAACTGTCCCAACAACTACACGTCGAACCCCATTTCCAATCAGGAACTCGACGTTCTCTATGGATCGGATTCCCCCACCGACTTGTACAGGGATATTCACACTCTTTGCGATTGACGAGATTAAATCTAAATTGGATGGCACTCCATCTCGACTGCCATCCAAGTCCACTATATGGATTCTGACAGCTCCCGCATCACTCCAACGTTTGGCAACTTGCATAGGATCGTTCGAAAACACTGTCTGTCTTTCAAAGTCGCCCTGATACAACCTGACACACATCCCATCCTGCAAATCTATAGACGGTATAACTTCCATACTTAGCGATCGCCTGCAGCCACAACTGCAACATGTTCAACAAAGTTTTTGTAAATCCGCAGTCCCAGTGCTCCACTTTTCTCTGGATGGAACTGGGTGGCAATAACGTTGTTTTGAGCACAGATGCTAGGGAATCTCACGCCATATTCTGTACTTCCAATCACCACTTTGGAGTCCTTTGGATCAGCGTAGTAACTGTGAACAAAATAGAAGTAGGATTCCTTCGGCAAACCATCAAGAACTGGATGATCCATAGAAGTCCGCACCAGATTCCACCCCATGTGCGGTATCTTCAAACCTTGAGGAAGATAGCGTACTTGTCCCGGGAAAACTCCCAAGCAATCCGTATTACCTTCCTCTGTCCAACTCATAAGCAACTGTAGCCCCAAGCAAACACCCAAAAATGGCCGGCCTGATGTAGCGAAAAGCTTTAATGGTTCCACTAATCCACGTTCCCTTAATGCGGCCATGGCTGCAGCTCCTGACCCTACACCTGGCAATACAATACCATCTGCTGATTCTAACGCCGCTGGGTTCCCAGAAATCTGAGGTTTTACGCCGGTCTTTTCAATTGCCCTAGCAACACTGCGCAGGTTCCCGGACTCATAGTCAACAATCAGTATTTTAGGTCCATTAACCATTGGGGAATTGTTCGTCTGAAGCGCCAATTGTTCAATCATCACCGGTTAATTTATCTAACGGAAGATCTCGATCCTCGTATCTCGCGACGATAAACAAAAGATCTCCTAGTCTGTTCAAGTAGCGAATAATTTCGAGATTAGCCAAACGCCCGGCTTCCATTAGCCGCACAGCCTCGCGTTCAGCTCTGCGGATACTCGTTCGAGCTATATCCATAGCTGCCGAAGCAGGCGATGCTCCCGGTAAGATGAACGATCGTGGCAAGGTTACGGCATCTTGATAGAAGTCGATTCTGGGTTCCAGTTGGGCAGTCATTTCGGCAGTTATAGGATTAAAATGTTGCTTGAACGTTTCATATTTGTCCGGCTCACTCGCTAATTCTGCCCCTACTGCGAACAACTCGCGCTGTAATTCTTTGAGTAATTCAGCGATATCAGGATCTTTAGAAAATGCTCGGCTCAGCCCTAAGGCTGAGCAAGCTTCGTCCGTTGCACCATAAGCTTCGCAGTGAAGATCAGACTTGGATACCCTCCCGCCATACAAAAGACTAGTTTGCCCCTCGTCACCATATTTCGTATACAAACGTTTGCTAGTAGGCATGGAATCTCGCTTTGTTTTCTTTAGATGGCTCTAGGGGACGTGAAGCTGTATTGTACCCCTTTGACTCCGCCGGCCCTATATTTCATGGCCGAACGGGCTTGTAGCGATTATACTACTGGCGCTGATGGCAGGGTTGGAGCCTCAAATGCCCGGTGCGATTGAAATCTTCGGAATCAAAGATTTGCCTGAGATCCGATCAGGGGATGACTTAGGCGCGTTGATATGCGCGGCAACTAATCAACAGGGAACGCCGCTGGTAAAGTCTGATGTGATAGTAATCACTCAGAAAATCGTTTCCAAGGCCGAGGGACGTATTATCAACCTTTCCGACATAACCCCATCGCCGCTAGCCGTACAAATCGCATCAGAACATGAAAGAGATCCAAGACACACGGAAGTTGTCTTACAGGAAACTAAGCGGATAGTGCGGATGAATCGAGGGGTTATAATCTCTGAAACTAAGCACGGATTCATTTGCGCCAATGCCGGAGTGGATGCCTCTAACGCCTCTGGTGAAGGAACGGTTTGCTTGCTCCCATTAAATTCCGACACCTCCGCGGATCGTATAAAAACGTTCATCAGAAATGTGCTGGGCATTCAGGTCGCCGTCATCATATCCGATACATTCGGAAGACCGTGGCGGGAAGGAGCTATAAATGTGTCCATTGGTGTAGCCGGAATAAGCCCGCTATCAGACTACAGAGGTAAGCAGGACTCCCACGGCCAAGAACTTCGTACTACGACTATAGCCATAGCGGACGAACTTGCCTCCGCAGGAGAACTGGTAATGGGGAAACTAGACCGAGTCCCTGTAGCGGTAATCAGGGGCTACGATTATTCTAATGATATCGAAGGCATAGACAGTCTGATAAGACCAAAAGAGAAAGATCTCTTCCAGTAATCATAGATCTTTTCAACTATTCTGGATTGAACTGCAATGTCCAATGATTGACTCTTATAACCAAAATACGTAGAATCCCGCTCCCGTTGAACAAATGGCTACGTAGAAACGAACCAATAAGATCTGCAAACTTCTATCTTGAACCAAATTAGCGAGTGTAGAGACCATTGGTACCCTTTATAGAAACCTCAAGTCCAAAGAGCACAATTCATGACTTTTCTACGCCCCACCCTGTGAAATATTAGTGGCTAGACCAAATGGAAACAGATCAGCCGATCGCATAATCCGTCGGCCGCGCCTAAGAGAGATCAGTCCCAGGGTATTGCGGTTTGACACCCGAAGACAACCCCTTCGACTTTTCGCTACGCCTCTCCTATTGCTCTACAGTTTCATGTTGTTAATTTCGGTAGGCGGGACCTTATTGATGTTTCCGATCTCGAGTGCTGACTCTCAGTTTACTCCTGCCATCGACGCTTTCTTCACCTCAACGTCCGCTGTAACAGTAACAGGGCTCACTGTAGTCAACACTTCGGATCACTGGAGTTCATTCGGCCACGGCGTGATATTCACATTAATGCTGATAGGTGGCCTAGGATTTATGAGTTTTGCAACTTTCATGTTAATCATTATTGGACAACGCATCACGTTGCCCGAACGAATGATGATCAGGGATACACTAGGGGGAGATCGCCTTGGAGGGGTGGTAAGCATCCTTAAGCGCATAGTCCTAGTGGTGGTGGCCATCTATGCAGCAGGATTTCTTTTGATCTATTGGCAGATGTCGGATCTGTTTTCGACGGGAGAGGCCCTATGGCAGTCAGCCTTCCTCTCCGTTTCAAGCTTTAACAACGCTGGATTCGTGATTCTTCCGGATTCGGCCAGTTTGGAACAGATCAGCCGACAGTTTCGCATCCTTATATTCATGGGTGTACTCATCGCCCTGGGGGGTATCGGATGGGTAGTCATAGTAGACGTATATAGAAAAAAACGATTCTCGAGATTAAGCCTGGACACCAAGATGATCGTAGTACCGAGTTTATTTCTATGGCTAACAGGTGCTCTGGTCTTCTTCCTCTCTGAGTATAGCAACCAATCTACCATAGGTATGCTTCCATTACATGAAAAAGCATATTACGGGATCTTCGAGTCAATTAGTGGTCGCACCGCAGGATTTAGCACAATAGCCTTCCATAGCATCAATGATTTAACTAAACTCTTTTTTACCTTCCTGATGTTCATTGGTGGGGGCGCGGGGTCCGTGGCGGGTGGGATCAAGGTGGTACTTTCGCCGTAATAGTAGCAGCAGTCGTTTCATCGTTAAAAGGGAGGCTTCAAGCAGAGGCATTTGGTAGAGAACTACCCCAATTTCAGGTTCACAGAGCTTTAACGGTCGTTGTCTTGGGG
>VEXF01000062.1 GCA_009391275.1 SAR202 cluster bacterium AD-804-J14_MRT_500m
TTCTGCCCCATGTTATAACTCCTAAAAGGTGATTGGGTCTTGGCTATCTACTATGCTTCCATTGAAAGAAATCAGGAACCGTCTATCACCTGGAGCGGCTCCAAGGATTAGAGGTCCCTACCTACACGTGCCCCATCCAATATAGCATCCATCAAACGAGAGGAAAGAATTTATATGCAATCCCCAATTTGCAAATGTGGCCAGCACAGAAAATCCTGTCCATAGCAATATGTAACCGAGCAGGAATATTCCGGTAGGAACATGGGATTGTCCCCTCTGTTTCCTGCGTCGGGTTACGTTGGCGTACATCAGCAGCATTGGAGCAGTTGCTGGAACCATCATTGCCACCATCATAACGGTCCACATGACAAACATTAGGATGAAATCTACGAAAACCCAGGAGTGCATTTGGGGCATGGACATCTCCAGGTTCCCCACGTCAGATCCTGGGTTTCCTATTCCTTGGGATAAGTGGATTAAGTAGACCCAAGCCATTGCGGTCATGGCAAGTAAACTAAGTAATAGAATGACTTGCTCGTGCGTCAAAAGATTTTTAAGGATATCTGTTCTCATGGATAAAGAACCCAAGATTCAAATAGTCAAAGGGTTATATAATTATAATCATGCCATAACTAGTCTGGCATCAGAATCAGCCAACTTGGAGAGGAGAATGGCATGGTCAAGGTGAACTCTGTTCTAGGAGCAATCGATCCGAATGAGTTAGGATTTACACTGACGCATGAACATATCTCTGGTTCGTCGGCGGGCTTTCAGGTTACTTATCCTGAGATAGTCAACGCTGATAAAGTAGAATCATTGGCGATTAAAGATCTCAAAAGGGCTCACCAACAAGGTGTAACCACGATTGTAGATTGTTCCACTTATGATATTGGCAGGGATGTTCGGCTCATTGAGGCTGTTTCAAGAGGAAGCGGTGTTCAAATAATTTGCGCGACCGGGAGTCACCTCTACGTTCCAAGAACATTCTTTGAATCTATGTTCCCTTGGTTGGCGCCAATGCCAGCGGATGATATAGCGAACCTGTGGGTCAGAGAAATTGAAGAAGGAATCGAAGGTACTAGTGTCAAAGCCGGAATAATCAAGGTCGCGACCAGTGATCCTATTCGTCCGTCAGAAGAACTGATGCTACGTGCTGCCGCACGTACTCACCTCCGTACTGGCGTGCCAATTACCACCCATACACCAATGCTATCGCTTGTTGGCGAGGCGCAGATTCGCGTGTTAGAGGAAGAAGGAGTAGATCTGACAAATGTTTATATCGGTCATGTAAACAGCACATTGGATAAAGACTATCATCTCAGGCTCATCGACAAGGGTGTTTGGTTAGGTATGGACCACTTTTTCCCGTCAGGTCCTCCCGGGACTCCTGATTGGGAAGAGAGGTCTGATTTCATCAAGGACCTCATAGATAGCGGGCATCAAGATCGCATCATGATGTCACATGATTGGAACTTCGGACTCCAAACCGGCCATTGTTTAAACGCAGCCTCTCCGTCAAGGGACGAACATCCCGATGCATTCCTATGGATATCTAAATCGGTACTTCCTCGCCTTCGGGAGCTTGGTGCGTCCGAGAGTTCCATAACAAGTTTAATGGTCGATAACCCTAGGCGGTTCTTTGGCGGAAAATGATGGATGTTTCGCAAATATACATGTGAGTAAAAGATTCAATAGATTTGTAGTTTCCATTTTAGGGGTTGGATCAAATATCGCATTCGTTGATAAAAATGAGAAGTTGAGAGGGGGTGTATAGATGGTTATAGTTTGGTGATTCTAATAACACTTCTCAGACCACAGCGTTAAACCGGTGAAAGGGATACATACATATGACCGCATCTGATTTAGCTTCACGACATCAAGGGTCTAAAAATTACAAAGTAATAGGGACGCGACCTCTCAGACATGATGGCCGTGAGAAAGTGAACGGTATTGCCGAATACGGGGCTGATATTCAAATATCAGGGGCTCTTCATGGCAAGATTCTTCGTAGCCCTTACGCACATGCAAGAATACGCTCGATAGATGTTAGCAAAGCTGAAGCTCTTCCAGGAGTTATCGCTACGATAACTTCAAAAGACTTTCCTATCATAGAAGACCAGGTAATAGATCTAGCCGAGGTTCAGGGAAATACTCGCATGATGGCCGAACATGTAATGGCCCACGATAAAGCAGTCTATAAGGGGCATGCTGTGGCTGCTGTGGCCGCTACAGATTCTCATATCGCTGAGGATGCATTAGACCTGATTGATATAGATTATGAAGTGTTGAAACCTGCATTAACCCTCGACGATGCACTTAAAGATGATGCGCCAATCCTCCATGAAAATATGACGACTATGTTCCGTGTTGAGAGGTTTGCAAGAGGTGAAGATACTGGTATCCAAAGCAATGTCGCAGGTCATATCCAACATCAACTTGGTGACTTAGATAAAGGGTTTGAAGAGGCCGATGTTACGGTTGAACGGGAGTTTAAAACTCAGACTGTTCATCAAGGTTATATAGAACCACACGCTACAACCGCTATGTGGGCGCCTGATGGACGGCTTACTATTTGGACATGTACGCAAGGTTCCTTTGCAATCCGTTCAGCCACGGCTGCCATTGCCGGGATTCCAGAGTCACAGGTAAAGGTCATACCGACAGAAATTGGCGGAGGATTTGGCGCCAAACTCACTACTTATCTAGAGCCAGTAGCTGCGATGTTGTCTAGGAAAAGTGGTCGTCCTGTGAAGATAGTGATGACGCGTAAAGAAGTATTTGAAGGCACTGGGCCTACCTCAGCTACACATATGAAGGTGAAGATAGGTGCTACAAACTCCGGGAAAATAACTGCAGCAAAAGTATATTTGGCTTATGAGGCAGGGGCCTATCCGGGTTCTCCTGTAGGTGGAGGAGCTCTTTGCGCTACGGGTGCCTACAACATTGAGAACCTGCTGGTAGACGGTCTAGACATAGTTTGCAATAAGCAAAAAGTCCAAGCATATCGTGCTCCGGGACAGCCCCAAGCTGCATTTGCCGTGGAACCCGTGATCGATGAGTTGGCAGAGAAACTTGGCCTAGATCCTTTGGATTTTCGCCTTAAAAATGCAGTTAGAGAAGGGGACCGGATGCCCAATGGGGTTCCCCATCGCCGCTTTGGATGTAAAGAGATTCTGGAGACAATGAAAAATCACCCGCACTATAAGACTCCTTTAAGAGGCGAAAATCGCGGGAGGGGAGTTGCTGTGGGATTCCGTTGGCAGGGCGGTCAAACTTCTTCTTGTACCATTAACGTCAACAAAGACGGAACTATTAACCTTATTACTGGGTCCATCGACATTGGAGGTACTCGCACCTCTGTTGCAATGCAAGCTGCTGAGATTTTAGGTATTACGGTTGAGGAGGTATCACCATCAGTTGTTGATACGGACACGGTTGGATTTACCGCCTCGACGGGAGGAAGCCGAATTACTTATGACACAGGGTTGGCTGCGATAAAGGCAGCTGAGGAAATTTTAAAGGAGATGCGTTCCCGTGCCGCTTTGATATGGGAGGTGCATACGGACGATGTTACTTGTGAAGACGGTATATTCGTATGTACCAAGAACCCAGAAGATAGGCTTACATTTAAAGAGCTGGCATCTCAAATGATCACTACAGGAGGACCAGTCACATGTTCTGTTTCTGCTAACTCTACTGGAATTGGGCCCATTATCGCCGGGAATATTGTGGATGTAGAAGTTGATCCAGAGACTGGGAAAGTGGATATTCTTCGTTACACGGCATTTCTGGATGCGGGGAAAGCCATACACCCTAGCTATGTAGAAGGGCAAATTCAGGGTGGCACTGTCCAAGGAATTGGATGGGCACTCAACGAAGAATATTTCTATACTGAAGATGGAACTATGGCAAACTCCAGCTTTTTAGACTATCGAATGCCGACTACTCTCGACGTTCCGATGATAGAATCAGTTATAGTTGAGGTTCCAAACCCTCGTCACCCTTTCGGCGTGCGGGGGGTCGGCGAAGCTCCGATCATTCCACCCTTGCCTGCTCTTGCTAACGCTATATATGATGCTGTAGGGATCAGGATGCAATGCTTGCCAATGTCGCCTTCTGCAATCCTAACCGCCTTAGAAAAAAAGGATGACTAATATGGATTGCTTTGCAAAGTTGCATACAGGATAAATCGTACGATAGGTGGGGATTTCCGATGTTTTCGGAGAGTTATGAACAGGTTACTATCCCAATTTTTATACCAGAGTATTATTTCGACAAAAGAGATATGTCTGTGAAACAAGATTCATATCAAAACTTAAAATAATATTGAACATAGCGAAGGGGGCTCAATGATAGATCAATATGACATGATGTCTGTGGTAGAGAAGCATCGTACCGACGAGATAGTGATTGCATGCGAACGGGCTAATACCGCTTGGCCGACTATCAGCACTA
>VEXF01000063.1 GCA_009391275.1 SAR202 cluster bacterium AD-804-J14_MRT_500m
ATTAACATTCCGACTACTGCAAGCAAGCCCGTCAGACTCCCTTACAGTCGGCACGGCTACGATATCTATATCCATATTTAGATCTGCGACCATTCGCCGAATCACAGCCAGTTGTTGTGCGTCTTTCTGGCCAAAATATGCCTTCTCAGGTTGAATGATGTTAAGCAGCTTGGCTACTACAGTGGTAACACCTGTGAAATGCTTGGGTCGATGTTCCCCTTCTAATCGTTTAGCAGTTCGTTCGACTATCACCCGTGTATCAAAATCTTCCGAATACATCTCTCCAGGAGCGGGTGCGAATACTACATCCACTCCTTCAGCTTCCAGGAGGGATATGTCGCGCGAAATGTCTTTGGGATAGTTTTTTACGTCTTCGTCAGAAGCAAATTGTGCAGGGTTTACGAATATGCTTGCGACCACGGACCGGTTATCCGCAATAGCACGTCTCACAAGAGAAATATGACCTGCATGTAATGCACCCATGGTAGGCACTAGGCCTAATGGCCGCGCTGCTGTTCGCCTTATATTCGACACCTCGCCAACCAATTCCAAGAGTTCCACAATCTCAACCTCAGAATTATTACAGATCTGATAGAAGAATTTCGTCCATCTCAAAGCTTTCATCTGCGCTAGGGAAGGACCCTTTTTTAACGTCGTCTACATAACGTTCCAAAGCCCCCACAATTGTTTTATTCATGTCGATATATTGTCGTGTATGCTTCGGAACGAAGTCTGGATAAAAAGCAAGTATATCGTGTAAAACTTGCACTTGACCGTCGCAATGCGGCCCGGCCCCAATACCAATCGTGGGAATTGACAAACGTTGGGTGATCAACCGTGCTAAAGGTGCCGGAACCAACTCCAACACTATTGAATATGCCCCCGCCTCCTCTAAAGCTAAGGCATCAACCAAAAGCCTACGAGCGTCTTCCTTCGCCCTACCTTGAACTCTATATCCCCCAAACCGATGTACTGATTGGGGAGTTAGGCCTAAATGACCCATAACCGGGATGCCTGAATCGACGATTCTTTTTACCTCAACAACAGACTCGCCCCCTTCTAATTTTACCGCCTGAGCACCACCTTCTTGTATCAACCGAGCAGCATTTCGTAACGTTTCATCAACGCCCAACCTATAACTCATAAACGGCATATCCACTACTATTTGCGCCGAGGAAGATCCCCGGCATACAGCTGCAGTATGGTGCACCATATGTTCAACCGTAACTGGTATGGTGGAATCAAACCCTAGTACCACCATGCCCAAACTATCCCCTACCAAAATTACAGGGAACCCTGCAGAATCCGCGAGACGAGCACTAGGATAGTCATACGCAGTTATCATCGGGATGCGATCTCCACGGATCTTCATTGCTTGGATATCTAATATGGTTGGTCTTCCCACATTGGCTCCTCCAGGCTCTTGAATACGACTACGTTTGCAATTTAGCAACCCAATAATCACTAGCCATACACAGTATTTGAGTCCAGACTGCCGTTCGAGACCCCTAGTTGTGCTCTATGTTTCGACGAAAAATGTAGTGACAGACTACCGTGGGGAAGTAGGCAAAATATTCCGCCCTCCCTTATTAAGGAGGGCTGCAATTGCAGAGTTTTTGCCGTCTCGGTCACAGGGATCCCAGCGGCCTCTCAACAGTCTCCAAATACTCGCCCCCCTAGGGTGGACGGCACATCAATAATAGCATTTCGGTTTCTGGGCTACAAATTATCCCTTCAGTAAATTCTGTCTTTGGGATTAAATCGTCCGTAAATCGATATTTCGGCTGGATATCCTTGACTTGACATATTGCCTCTGCTACTCTCCGGCAAACCTCTTTCCCCAGCATATTCTGCCAATGTGAGGTCGAGCATGAATGCTCCTAAATTTAAGGAGCTTCGGCGTGTCTACGGGTTCGACGAAGTAGCCATAGTTCCCGGACGAATCACACTGAATCCGGACATGGCCACGACAGAAATGTCTGTCGGCAACATCAGTCTCGATATACCTATCATGGCATCCGCCATGGACGCAGTAGTATCACCTTCTTTCGCCAATCTAATGCACAAAAAGGGCGGACTAGGTGTCTTAAATCTCGAAGGGATTTATACCAGGTACGAAGACCCCTTCTCGGCCCTCGAAGAAATAGCTTCTGCGTCGTTGAGCGACGTCACTAGTCTTTTACAGCGCATTTATTCAGAGCCAGTGAAGAACTCTCTTGTTGGGGCTGCCGTTGAAGAGATCAAGGCGTCAGGTGCCACCTGTGCTGTGTCTGTGACACCCCAAAATACCAAGCGAATTTCACCACAAGCTGTCGAGGCCGGCGCAGACGTGCTTGTGGTCCAATCTACTGTCACCACAGCCCGTCATGTTTCACGAAGTTACAAAGGTCTAGTTTTTAAGGAGTTGGTAGATCAAACTGCTGTTCCGGTCATGGTGGGTAACTGCGTTAGTTATGATACTGCCCTAGAATTAATGGAGACCGGCATCAGTGGACTTCTGGTAGGAGTTGGACCAGGTGCAGCCTGTACTACTAGGGAAGTAGTCGGGGTGGGAGTGCCGCAAGTTAGTGCAACCATAGAATGTGCGGCAGCAAGGGACGAATATGCCAAACAGACCGGCCGTTACGTTTCAGTGGTAACAGATGGTGGTATCAGAACTGGAGGCGACCTGTGCAAAGCGTTGGTTGCAGGTGCTGACGGTGTCATGCTTGGAACACCTCTCGCTCAAAGCCAAGAGGCTCCTGGTGGGGGATACAACTGGGGCATGGCCAACCCTCACCCAGAGTTGCCCAGAGGCACTCGTATAAAGGTAGGGACAAAAGGATCACTTCGAGACATTTTGTTCGGGCCGGCTTCTGTGACTGACGGAAGCCAGAATTTGATCGGGGCTTTGAAAGTATGTCTGGGAATGTGCGGCGCCAGCAACATTCGTGAACTCCACGGTGCAGAGATGGTAATAGCCCCCTCAATTAAAACAGAAGGCAAAATCTTCCAACTATCCCGCGACTAAGTTTTATCCCGCCTTGCCTGAAGCAGGAGTCAATCTCAGATCACTGATAGTGAACCATGCATTCGACATTGCGGATCTCACAACGATATCGTTTAGTACTTCTTACATTGACGATTGTCCTAATTGCGTCTTGCACAAACTATCGTACATCTTCTTTGTCCAAAGAAGATTCCTCCTTGGAGATAATTATGAATCGGGTTGTCTACGTAGGCTCGAATGGAAACATCTTCACCATAGATCCTGATGGATCTAATTCCAAACGCCTTACCGATAACGTACAGGCTGGTTCTCGTGGAGTAATCTTGGGCCAAGCACTCCAGCCAAATTCTCTCTTTTACACTTGGCCGACGTGGGCACCAGATGGAACCCGCTTGGCAGCGTCTCAAGTCGTAATCACAAACGGGCTACCGGAAGTTTCACTATTGGTACTAGATCCCAACACAGGCCAAATGAACCTAATATACGAAAACCGTCAAAGAACCAGCCCTATTATCGCCCAGAATGTGCCCCATTATATGTATTGGTCTCCAAACAGCCGGCACTTAGCTTTCATAGCGTCGGCAGAAGAAGGGCTAACCCTATATATCCATGGATATGGGGAAGAAAAACTTGCCTTTAGCGATCTCGGTCCACTGTATTTTAAATGGTCCTACGACAGTCAATCCTTGCTGGTGCACGCAAGAGACAAATTAATGAGTTCCGAATTGCCATTCACCGAGGATCCTTTGGATCTAGGCGAAATGAGCCCTATTTTTCGGACACCTGATTTGTCACTAGATGGAACTACGATCGTGTATCTTTCAAAAAATACAGAAGGATTCGGGTTGTTCATGCGAAGTGATCAAGGTGAAGATCAACCACGACTAATTAGCAAAATCGGAAGAAGCGCAGCGCTTATACGTTCTCCTCTCGGAGATCTAATTGCTGTAGCTGACAGTCGATCTGAACCTCATAGCTTACATGACCAGCTTAGACTATTCTCTTCTACCGGTGAAGAAGTAATAACGTTAATACAAGAACCGCTCTTATCTTTCTTTTGGTCACCAGACGGTAAAAAAATTGCCTATGTAGGATTTACCATGGATGGCCAAGCCCTCGAATGGAAAATCGTGTCGGTTGATGGGGGAGACCCTTGGGAACTTGTCAAATTTAAACCTTCGCCAGAGTTTCTCGCGATGCTTAGTTTCTACGACCAATACGCCCTATCACACTCCATATGGTCGCCCGACAGTACTCGAATCGTATTCGCTGGAGCTCCCCTGACTCTCACTCCGTCAAATAACGGAGATAGCCCGAGTC
>VEXF01000064.1 GCA_009391275.1 SAR202 cluster bacterium AD-804-J14_MRT_500m
TCACCGCATAACTATGCAGTTAAACGTGTTCGATTGAATAGGCATCGGGATATCATGAGAACGGGAGAAGGCTACGATGCTTGCGATTATTTATATCACGGGATTAGACTGAGGTTACGTTGGAATCGAATATTTATTTAATCTCAAGGATTGTCGGCCATTGAAGTGGGATCAACCGTCTATCGGTAGGTGCGCATTACGATCCTGTAAAGCTTCATCATGAACATGTTGACCACATATAAAGATGTGGTCAACACTCCAGTCCGCCGCCAGGCCTTGGTGGGTCTAACAGTTGCGTACTCGCTAGTTCAGGTGGCCAGTTTCCCAGTAGCGTTAGCTCTTCCTACTATAGCCAATGATTTCCTGATCGATGTTGAAACCGCCTCTTGGATAATGATAGCCGAGCTTTTGGTCTTAGGAAGCACCGTTTTTTTGGCTGCGAAATTAGGCGATCGTCATGGTCATAACCGGGTATTTTTTGTCGGGATCGTAATCTCTACATTCGGAGCGATCTTGGCTGGGTTATCTCAGGACTTTACTCAGTTGGTTTTGTTTAGAGGAGTTCAAGGCTTAGGAGCAGCCTTAATAATGGGCAACGCAAACGCGATACTCGCGAATTACTTTCCTCCAGACGAACGCGGGAGAGCTTTTGCAATCCCGATTACCGGGGCACGCATGGGAACTTTTATTGGGTTAATACTTTTCGCCGTTTTTCTTCAGTTTGTAGGGTGGCGCATAATGTTTTACTCGTTCATACCGCTTGGGTTCTTCGCGCTGTGGGCCGCTTTACCTCTTCTGAAACACCCTTCGGAGCGGGTAGAGAGAGCGGAAATTCCAGTTGACCTGGTTGGAGCCTTCCTTTTTATCGGAGCTATTGGTGCACTCATCTTATCAGGCATGCATGTTCACAGCGGCGAAGAGTCATTCACTAGCCGTGAGGCGCTTAGTTATCATGTTCCGATGCACGTTTTGTTCCTCGGGCTGTTGGCGATGATTTTTTGGGTGGAACGAAAATCTAAGCACCCATTCGTTGATTTAGGCAGGTTTAAAAACAAACAGTTTTCCATGGCTTTGTTCTCTAACGTCACATTTCATTTATCGATGGTAGCCATAATGACGTTAGTTCCGATTATGGTAGAAAATGGCTTCGGATATGGCCCCTTAATGGTCTTGTATGTGATGTTGCCACATCAAAGTCTGGGCTTGGTCATCCCTCTAGTAGCAGGGTGGTACTACGACAAATACAATTCTCGTATGATGAGGCCGATTGCAATGTCTTTGATAGCACTAGGGATACTTTTGTTGGGTGTGTTCTCTTTACACGTGCCTTTCTGGATAATCCCGTTACTTTTGCTGCCAGCGTCCATCGGCACCGCTGTTTTTAACACTGTAAATAATGCGGTAATCATGAACGCCCTACCCCAGGAGCAAAGAGGGTTCGCTTCAGGAATGATCGAGACTACTAGACATGTCGGACATACTATGGGAGCGACAATTGCCGCGTCCGCATTGGGGTTGATGATACCTGCGGGTATTAATTTATTGGCTCGGGAGGAATCTTACGCGTATTACTTAAAAGGGCTGCAAACCTCTGCATTGGCGGTTGTTGGGATCATACTAGCCGGATCTTTTGTTGCCTTCCAACACAAAACTTCGAAAAAACAGGCTAATCTATCCGGTAGAGAACCGGGAGTTCCTGTTGATGGCAACTAAAAACCAACTACGAATTTACAATCCATATTATCTGTATTTGATACAATACGTACAAATTCGCCTAACATGGGAGGTAAGATGAAAGCGGCACAACTTACCGCGCCTCGAAGTATGGAAATAGTGGAGGTGGACGAACCAAATATTCAAGATGGAGAGGTTCTAGTAAGGGTAGAGAAAGTGTCAATATGTGGTAGCGACTTGCGTCCTTTTTCGGTCACACTGCCGGAAGAACAATATCCGGTACCTCCAGGACGTCCTACCCATGAATGTGCTGGAGTGGTGGAAGAAAGTCGATCTGATGCGTTTAACCCTGGCGATCGAGTCATAGCATTCCCATTTGAGCAAGGTGGATTTAGGGAGACCCTGTCCATGTCACCTGATAACTTAGTGGCAGTGCCCCAAAATGGATCGCTCGATACTTGGATAATGTGTCAGCCTATGGGAACAGTGCTATATGCCGTGAATCGTATGGGGAATCTTATAGACAAAAATATCGTGGTGTTAGGACAAGGGGCTATTGGACTCAGTTTCACCAGATTTCTTAGTGGAATGGCTTGTCGAGAGCTGATCACAGTAGATCTTGAAGACTATAGACTGGATTTATCAACTCAAATGGGGGCGACTAGGACGTTGAACCCTCTGCGAGAGAACGTCACCGATGCGGTATCGGAACTGACTGGTGGGATTGGAGCCGATGTGGTAGTTGAGGCTGCTGGGCTTCACGAGACAGTTCGTCATGCGATCGTCCTTGCAAAACAGTTTGGTAGCATCATCCTTTTTGGGATCACACATAGCGAAAACTTTTCTGTGGACTTTAAACAGATAAGGGACAAAGATCTGACTATGATAGCGACATCCAGCGCTCGTACAGGAACGATGCCCCAATTTGTGCGACAAACCGTACATATGGTAGATCAAGGACGACTTGATCCAACCCCACTGATCACTCACCATTTAAAGGCCGATCAGGTACAAGAAGCTTTTCTTATGTATGAAGAAAGGCGGGACGGGATAATCAAAGTTGTAATGGAATGGTGATATATCTGTAAGACAGGAGTTGGCGTGTCACCAAATATTCCATGAATTCCCTGTGGTCGTGTTAAATCTACGACTTGTAAGTTCATGGTAAGGGCTGATTACTCAGGTTCGTCAAATTGGCGCCCTTCAAAGTACTTTTAGGATCGGCACAATGGCTAGTACGCAGCCCGCTTTGCTTTGTAAATCCTGATGTCAGTAGATCTGCTGTCGGAAGGTCCCGACTATTATACTTGGAATTAGCCTAATGCCATTCTGCTGGTATGGAAACCTAACCTTAGGAACGGAACTCTAATATGTGTGGTTATTCGGGGTGAGAGTTTCCTCCAGAAACTGGGTGATCAGATTGGGGCTAGACACTATGATACTTGTACTTGTGGGAGTGGCCTGATTTCCATGGCGATCTGTAGCGGTGCCTCCTGCTTCACGAACAAGAAGGAGGCCGCCTGCCAGATCCCAGGATGATAAGAATTGATGGAAATAGATGTCAATCCTGGCATTTGCTGCATATGCGAGACCTAATGCGGCAGATCCCATGGCTCGAATACTACGGATTCCTTGCCAAAGATTGTGGGCTATGTCCAATGCGTTCCCATGGGCAGAGCCAGCAGGACCCATGTCGAATCCTATAAGGCAGTCTGACAAGCGGTTTTTAGATGATATCGTAATACGGTTGCCGTTCAAGTGGGCTCCTTTCCCCAATGCGGCCTGGAACATCTCTTGGCGAATCGGATCGTAAGTCGCCGCAACTAGAATTTGCGGTCCGTAGGCAAGGGCGATGGCGCTGCAAAAATGGGGAATTCCAGAGACGAAATTCCGGGTTCCATCCAGAGGATCAACGAACCAACGGAACTCAGAATCTCCGTTCGTTGCCCCGGACTCCTCCGCGATAATTCCAAAACCGGGAAACTCTTTGGATAAGAAATCCTTGACAGCCTTTTCGGACTGCAAATCTACGCTCGTGACTGGGTCCTGAGGGGCCTTGTAACGGTATTTTTTGGGTTTATGAAAGCCATCCAATATGATATCACCAGCCAATCGGGCCGCTTTGATTGATACCTCAAGTGCGGTGAGACCACTGGAGGACAGCGGAATCGA
Source organism: SAR202 cluster bacterium AD-804-J14_MRT_500m (assembly GCA_009391275.1). Next base: position 3,847 of record VEXF01000064.1, read on the forward strand.
GTCCATTGAAATGGTCATGCAGGTAGAACGGGAGACGGAATGCCCATTTTTAGTGTGACTTCAGCCAAGGTGACTTGTGCGATTGCACGAGCTTTTTGGGCTCCGGCAGCAAGTATCTCATCCACTAAACCTTGTTGTTCTACGTATTCGAGGCGGCGCTCTCGAAACGGAGCCAAATAGGTGTTGATTCCATCAGCCAACTGGGATTTACAATCAACACATCCCCTAGTAGCAGTAGTGCATTCTTTATGAATGGCATCTATGCCATCTGGATTAAAAATACCGTGCAAGGAGTAAACGTTACAAATCTCAGGTCGGCCAGGAATTGAACGGAGTGTGCGCTGAGGATCGGTGAAACAG
>VEXF01000065.1 GCA_009391275.1 SAR202 cluster bacterium AD-804-J14_MRT_500m
ATACAAATGAATAACGGTACTATAATTACATTTGAATGCAGCGATTCAAGTCAATATTTAGAAATAATCTCTCAAGTTCAACAGTACTTGACCGTCCAATCAGAGGATGCCGATTGGCACAGCAACATAACCCAGCGCCAGAATGCGGATTTGGATCAATCCAACCAAAATAGAGACATAGACGAAGAGGAAGATCCGGAAGAGAACCACAAGCAACTTTCAAAGTTTCGTAGATTTTGCCAGTGGCTTGATCCAGTGCCCGATATGCGACGAGTAGTAGTAGCCGCAGAAGGTGCTCGAAGATATTTTGGCACGCCTCAGGTGTCTCCAGTGGAGCTATTACAGCTTTTTGAATGGCTCCACTGGGAAGAGCCTCCGAGTTTTTTACAAACATTGCGGAATACTAGTCGGAGCAACTATCGTTGGATGCAAAATGTTCCCGGCGGATCAGGCTACTATGTAGTAACTGATAGAGGTCGCCAGACCGTAATCCAACCCGGTGAACCATCTTGAATTTCCAACACGTACCTGATTGACACTCCTATCTGCCCATGCTACGGTTTCATCGGATCATTTCATGAAAATTTTCATTCGCAACCCTCAACCCCGGACGTTGGAATTGACCGGCAAACGTAAAGTCAGGCAGCTTCTGACAGATCTCGAGTTGAACGCAGAGTCACATATAGTTATACGCCACCAAGAGTTATTAACTAACGATGTCATATTGTACGAAGATGACGAGATCGAAGTGATATCTGCAATCTCCGGAGGATAAATAGTGCGGTGTATTAAGTGTCGTGGAAGAGCCAATGTCGAGGTCAAACGCCATCACAGCGCTTTTTGCAACGTCCACTACGTGGAGTTTTTTCGTCACCAGGTCAGTCGAAACATCAAACGTCTACGTATGTTTGGCCATACAAATCAAATACTAATAGCAGTATCAGGAGGGAAAGATAGCCTAGCGCTGTGGGACGTACTTCTCGAAAATGGTTACCAAGCTGTTGGACTTCATATACATCTTGGTATAGGGGATTATTCGCGAAGGTCCGCGGAAAAAACTCACGAATTCGCAGATAAAAGAGGCGCAAAACTCCTGGAAACCGACGTTGAACAAGAGTTTGGTTTAACAATTTCAGAGCTATCAAAGACATTGCGGCGAGTTCCTTGTTCCGGCTGCGGTCTCAACAAGCGATATATATTTAACAGAGTAGCACTAACACACAATTTCGACGTGTTAGCCACTGGACACAACCTGGACGACGAAGCGGCCACACTATTGGGCAACGTGCTTCATTGGGAGCTAGATGCCCTGCGCAGACAATCGCCTCTATTGGAGAGTACCCATCCAACCCTTGTCAAAAAAGTAAAACCTCTGTATACGCTGACGGAACGTGAGTCTGCGAGTTATTGTTTAATTCGCGGTATAAATTACGTTGAAGAAGAATGTCCTAATGCCCTGGGAGCCCACTCCCTAGTCTACAAAGATGCCCTTAATAGAATAGAGACAATGTCTCCAGGAAGTAAACAACAGTTTTTCCAAGGATTCTTGGAACGCATGCAACCCACCCTTCAACGCTCGGATCCTGTTGTGCTTAAAGAGTGTAAATTATGCGGGCAAACTACTACAGGCGAAGTTTGTTCTTTTTGTCGTATGTGGAACAAAGCCCGTAGTCTCAATAACCATGCCACCACCATCGACCACCAACTACGTTCTAATGGAAACGTTGCCAAATCATAGGAATATAACAGCAACGACCAGGGCCAACGGCACTCCTACCAATACGTAACCCAGCATCCGAACGTCATCTTGAAGTCGTGTCAACGAAGATGGTGGCCCTTCTAGATCACTTTCACCGATCAGATATCCAGCCCATGTAGGAATAGACTCTCCACGCCAAGGGGACACTGACGAATACAACACCAACGCCACGATCTTAAGCACTTGCCGTGGTCTTACAATTAAGTAGAAGCAGAGTACGGATACCAGTACACAGAGTATCGCTAGTCGTAGCATTTGATTCTACCTTGAAAAGTTGGTGACCCCTAAAAGCTCCTCATTGGATCAAACCGCAAACTGTAATATCTTCGGGCATCGCTTCTATGAACGGCTAATTGTAAGCGAGAATTCGTCACTAGCTTAGGGTAATAAAAGTCAGTCTTCTTTCGAGGAATCGGCTGTATCTTCTGGAATTTCTAACGACGAAGGTTCGGATTCTAATGGAGTACCGGCGACAGTATTTTCGTCAGACGCCTGAGAAGCAGGTGGTGCATCTGATTTCGGCCTGTCCATTAAACCCGTAGCTCCGTTGGTTCCGCCAGTGTAAAGATGGCATGCAACGAGATGGTTGGGACCAGCTGACAGTAACTGCGGCTCTTCAGAACTACACCTTTTCATCAGGTCTGGGTCAGCGAGAGCGGCCGGGCAACGAGGATGGAAGTGGCAACCAGTGGGTGGGTCGATTGGCGACGGTACTTCACCCGGCAGTATGATTTCTTCCCGGACAATATCCGGGTGGGAAGGCAGTGCAGCAGAGAAGAGTGCTTGCGTGTACGGATGCAGTGGGTGTTCAAATAGCTCTTCGGTCTCGCTATGCTCGACTATCTTCCCAAGATACATCACAGCCGTCTTATGGGCCATATAGCGGACAGTTGCCAAATTGTGAGCAACTAGCAAGTACGCAACGTTAGTCTGATCTTGAAGATCTTTTAGTAAGTTCATTATCTGTGCCCGTATAGATACATCTAACGCTGACACAGGTTCATCAAGCAATATCAGCTTCGGATAGGACGCAAGTCCACTTGCCACCGCTATCCGCTGGCGTTGTCCCCCACTAAATTCATGCGGGAACAGCGTTCCTTGATAAGCATGTAGTCCGACTTGCACCATCAGTTCGTCTACCCTGTCGTTAACCTCTTCACGGGTCACTTTGCGGTTTACAACCAGGGCTTCGGAGATTATATCTCTGACCCGCATCCGAGGGCTGAGTGAAGACCAAGGATCTTGAAAAACTGCTTGTACTAAGGTGCGATATTCCTTAAGATCATCGCCTCCAAGTTCGTGCACATTGCGGCCATAGAGTTGGACGCTACCACCAGTAGGGTTTTCCAACCTCAGAATAGTCTTGGTAGTCGTCGTCTTGCCACAACCGGACTCACCTACCAAACCAAGGGTCTCCCCTTCATTAATAGTGAAGCTCACTCCATCTACGGCTTTCACCTGCCCGATGGTCTTCATGAACAAGAGTCCTTCGGTGACCGGAAAATGTTTTTTGAGGTCCTCTACAGTTAAGAGGACTGAGGTGTCTCCCATGACGGATCAAGCCTCCAACAAGCTGCCCGATGATTGTCATCGATTTCAAAAACGGGCGGATATGCTTCTTCGCATCTCGGTTGTACATGTGGGCAACGGTTAGCAAATCTACAACCTACTGGCAAGTCGTAAAGTTGCGGCGGTTGACCTTCAATCTGGTACAATCTGTCAACTTTTTCTTCCAATTTCGGGACTGAACCGATAAGGGCTTCAGTATAAGGGTGAGACGGGGAGTTAAAGATATCTCTTACCGGCCCGTCTTCAACGATTCGTCCTGCGTACATCACTGCGACCCTATCGCACATACGGGCCACTATTCCGAAGTCATGCGTGATAAAAATTATCGCCATGCCGGTCTCGGCCTGAATATCTTTGAGCAGCTTCAAGTACTGCATTTGAATAGTGACATCCAGAGCAGTTGTAGGCTCGTCCGCAATAATAACGGCAGGGTCACAGGCCATAGCGATGGCTCCCACAACTCGCTGTTTCATACCACCGCTCATCTGGTGTGGAAAGTCGTCTAATCGACGAGCCGGGGCAGCTACTTTAACATTTCGAAGCGATTGCTCGGCTTGCGTTTTCAAATCACCCTGCAACTCTCTTCGGTGCACTAACGCTTCTACCAATTGATTTCCCACCGTATAGACAGGGTTTAAGGAGGTTTGGGGGTCCTGGAGAATCATGGAAATCTTCCTCCCCCTTATGTCTCGCATCTCTTTATCAGATTTGTCGAGAATATTTTCTCCTTCTAGATTAATCTCGCCGTCAATTATGCGTGACGCAGGGCTAGGATTGAGTCTCAGTAATGAGAGAGATGTTATCGTCTTTCCACAGCCGGATTCTCCAACTATGCCAATAGTCTCTCCCCGTCTTAAGGTGAAACTTACCCCA
>VEXF01000066.1 GCA_009391275.1 SAR202 cluster bacterium AD-804-J14_MRT_500m
GAATTTTGATGTACGGGGGATCAAGGAGATTGCATTCAAGTTCCACTAGCCCAGAGAACTCCGTCTTTGATTGTTGATACAGGGGTAAACAACTGTGACGCATAAAGGGTGTGGCCCAAACCATCGTCGAATTCATAGTCACCTTCGGCTAACGACATGATTGATGCATCACCAATGGATCCTGTTTTAAAAGTTCCGAGGTCATCTTTGCCTATCACTCGAGCGGGGTTGGATGTCACACAATTTATTACATCTGATGTAGACAACCCCAATTCTAAAAATATTGACATGTGCTGATGGAGACTATAGTTAAAAGAATTCGGCCGTGGAACAGTTCGATCGGTGCTTATTGTGTGGGGTATTAAACCTTGATTTACGGCATACTGAGATATAGTGAACGAACAATGTCTCGCTGCGCCGCCGGTATCGAAAATTATACCGGAGTTATACGCATCCCAGACTTCAGGTCGTACCAGCCCTGCAGAATCTAGTATGGAATGTCTGTCCCCGTGGAACGCGTGAGTGGCGATATCTCCGGGTCTGAGGTAGGTAAAAACATCGTTCATCGGTATCGGGGTTTCCATGACATGGCAGCGCTATTACATCGAAATCGTACCGGTATAGGACAATACGTCGATGTCTCAGTCCATGATTCTTGTGCCCTCACAACAGAAAATGCGGTTCCGACATACATATATGCTGGCAATGTTGTCAGACGACACACAGGCCGGGCCGCATCCCCGGACATGTCTGAACAAACACAATTTCCGACCAAAGATGGCGGGTGGATAAACGTTGTAAGGGCAGGGAGCTCGTTAACTCCGTCTCAACTACACGCACTAGCAAAATGGATGGATTCTTTAGGTCTTGCAGGGGATCTACTCGAAGAACGCTACCAAGAGGTTAACGTTATAGAAAATGAATTGGGGCATATTAACAAAATATTGGCTAATTTCTTTGTTAATATGCCTGAATACGAAGCATGGCATGGTGGTCAAAAGTTGGGGTTACCGTGGGGCGGTATCCGGACTATGGATGAGATACTAGACGACGAACATCTGAGAGACCGCGGCTTTTTCGTAGAAGTCGAACACCCAGAAATCGGTAGATCGTTCACTTATCCTGGAAGTGCTGCAATTTTCAGTGAATCTCCATGGCGCATATCTAATCGCGCCCCTCTTACAGGTGAACATAACGAGCAAATATTTGCCAATGAACTTGGGATTACCCCCACAAAAATTGACGAGCTTCGTCGCATGGGCGTCATCTGATTTCGCACACCCCGTACCTTATTTTATTCACTTCCACATAACCGGAGGATTAATGTCTGCATTGGAAGGAATACAAGTTTTGGATCTCACCCGAACGGTAGCAGGTCCTTTCTGCACACAACTTCTAGGCGACATGGGAGCAACAGTCATCAAAATTGAGCGTCCCGTGGTAGGTGATGAAACTCGGTCTTGGCCACCTTTTTGGGAGAGCGAGAGCGTCCAGTTTCTTTCGTTTAATCGAAATAAACAGAGCGTTGTCGTGGACCTAAAGTCTCCGTCAGGCATCCAGATCATCAAGGATTTGGCTAAAAAGTCTGACGTATTCGTAGAGAGTTTCAAAGTCGGCAGCTTAGACAAATTAGGATTAGGGTACTCAGCTATCAAAGAGTTAAACCCAAGTATTGTATATTGTTCGATATCAGGTTTTGGCCGTACTGGACCTCTGGCTGCAAAACCCGCTTACGACGTTATAATTCAGGCCTATTCCGGATTGATGTCCCTGACGGGAGATCCAGAAGGCCCACCCCAACGGGCGGGGTTCTCTATCGTAGACCTCTTCACAGGCACCATGTCATATGGAAGTATCGTAACAGCTTTGTACCATAGGGCACAGTCAGGATACGGCCAATGGATCGACTCATCATTACTGGATGGACAAATAGCAGCCCTTGGTTCCCATGCAACCGGCTATTTCGCCACCGGGATCGAACCTCATCGCCTGGGTTCCGCTCATCCTGCCCTGGTCCCATATCAAATATTCCAAGGATCTGACGACCATTTCATTCTCGGATGTGCGAACGATGGATTATGGTTTAACCTTTGTAATGCCATTGGCATACCTGGACTTATCAATGATCCTCGGTTCAAAACGAATGCACTTAGAGTCGAAAATCGTGTAGTCTGCGTGCAACTGCTAAGTGATCTTTTTCAACATCATTCCGCTGCCTATTGGGTAGAAATCATTTCGGATGCAAATGTTCCGTGTGGTCCGATTAATACTGTTTCACAAGTGGTAAGCGATCCACAAGTCAATGCCAGAGGAATGATAGCAAGTTTGCCGCATCCCAAAATACCAGATCTTCAGGTACCCGGTTCTCCCCTGAAGTTTGGGTCTACTCCAGCATCCTTAAGGCATCCCCCACCACTACTTGGCCAGCATACGAAAGAGGTATTAGGGGGTTTAGGCTATTCAGAAAGTCGTATTTCCGAACTGGCGAATAATAAAGTGATCTCTGTTTCACAGGACACCGCTCTACAACCCGGAAATCCACCTCTCGGCCAGTCCTGACTCTACGAAGACGAATCCACTGCTTTCTGAGTACATGCGATCAATATCTGTATCACCCACGTGATAACACTCCTCAAGAGGGAAGATTGTTTTTACATCCGACAGCCTGTGTTTTAGTACCGTGAATTTAGGCGTGATTCCCTGCAATTTCCACATCTGTTTTTGGAACGCCACGGTTCTATCTGAACAGCTGCCGACCAACCATCCTTTGAGAACTAGCCTTCGCACCATATCTATTTTGACTGGCCCTGGAGGCTCTCCAACTTCCAGGGTTCCATCTATGTCAAAACTAACCAGCATGAACTAATAAGAGTTTCCATTCGATTTCGTGCAAACCATTTATCATTTAGAACGAATAGCTCCATTGACACCCCTATGAGTGCCTCCATATTGGTCCACTAGGTTGGGTGTCGGAAAGCTTAAATTGAGGTAGCGTAAGACCATTACCTACATCTTGAAAGATCACTTCGACAGCTTTCCCAATTGCAACGTTAGCTTCATCTTCTGGTTCCATAGAGTCTTTCAACAGGTTAGTAGTGATTCTTAGGCCATCCCCTTCTTCAGGAGTTCCAGATTGCTCTTCCAATTCTACTAATACAATCGGGAAAGGCGTCCAGTCTTTGAAACCTGGCAACACCGCGTGATTAACGATTTGATAGCTATAAATGGTACCTTTCCCACTCACCTCCCTCCAATCCCATTGCATAGAAGAACACCAAGGACACGCTGGACCTGGATCACCTCTAGACAATCCACAGTCTGTGCATCTCTTAACGACTAATTTATGGCCACGCGCTGCCTCGAAATAGCCCTTATATTCGGAATCGTTGTCCGGTATAGCAGCAGTAAGTCCTCGGTATTCATAATTCGCCATCACTCTATCTCCTTAGGATCAAGGCACTTCCGACAGCCGGAGTACCCCATCCCATATTCATGCTAATTTCTGCGTCTTTCACCTGACGGCATTTACCCTCAGAATAGTCGAAGGTATGTACACCCTCGCTCCATTGTGGGCAGTAATCATCTACCTGTCCTCGAAGTTGTCGTACGTTCTCTATCACCATATTCATTCCATGCGTGTATCCTTCGCACAAATGACCTCCGCTAGTGTTATTGGGCCGTAAACCACCCAACTTGATAGCTCCACCGCTCACGTAGTCTTTACCTTCACCTTTTTTCGAAAATCCATAATCCTCGAACTGCAGCAAAGTTGTGTAGGTGAACGCATCATAGCAACCAGTCACGTCGATATCATCATGGGTAACACCGGCTAAATCGAATACCCTGGGACCAACAAAATGCCCAGCCACTCGAGTTATGGGACCATGTTGATAGTGAAAGTCACCACCTGGTTTGGTGCCTCTACCCTGATAAGCCATAATATGCACAGGTTTAGGTTTTAGAGATTTAGCCTACTCTGC
>VEXF01000067.1 GCA_009391275.1 SAR202 cluster bacterium AD-804-J14_MRT_500m
TGCATCTAACTGTGCTGGTGTGATTCGCTCTAACACATAATCGAGGCTTTTCAGAAGAGAATTTACAGCTTGAGGAGAGATGGTCAACAAGGTTTCGCACAGATCTAGGATATGTTGCTGAGCAGACGGTTGGATCTTTCCAAGTGATGTTGAGCCTCTGACCAGGAACGCGGAAGAATCTCGAGCACCTTCTTTTGCAAGCTGCTCTGCAAGCCTGATAAATCTGCCTTTCTGGCTCTCTTCTATCTCGGCCAGGGCTTTGGCGGCGATCTCAAAACAAGCTTTTATTTCCCTCCAAGTGGACTCGGTCAACACTCGACATAGCGAAAGAAACGCTTCTCGCTCCCGACCCATGGTTGGTAGGGTTTGTTCTCCTAAGATAAGACATTCACTAGCCAAGTCATATGATTTGGCTGACATCGTTTCAATAAGACCGGCGAAAACCTCAACATCCCAAAATGGAAGATTGCGAATAAGGGAAGGGCTCACATCGAAGAATTTTGAAGCTAGAGTGCTCGACTTCCATGTTCCTCGGTACATGCCCCGTCCTAGTCCAGCCCACCGGGCAATGTGTTGGGCACGCAGGTTTGGAACGATGGCTGGACTTGCCCTGAAATATGAGACTGCGAGGGTAGGCGAATCTTGAGCTAAATACGATCCGCATCTAGCCCATTGAATGAAAGACGAAAAAGGTAGGTGCCTAGCCACATCTCCGCTGATTCTAAAATATTCTACGCCGGCTTCCCAGGACCGAGCGGTTTGCTTTGAAATAGCTATGCCTTCATTTGCCCATGAGCCTAGCTCGTCTTCTTTGAAAATATCATTTAGTATCGGGCTAGATTTTTCGAATGCATCCTTTACGGCAATAGGTAACTTGGAAAACTCATGCTCTAGATTGGACATCGTCCCACTGTTCAAATTAGGCCCTCCAGTTTTTCTGGGCTTGATCAACCAAACTTAGGAATTGGGTGACAATATGTGCGGTAGCCCCGTAGGTTATGTGCGGACCGTAAGCATAGGAATAGGTAGTGACAGGACCATCTTTTTGCCACCGAACCTCTTCCCGCAAGTTGGCGGGATCCTGAAGTGCTTTGAGTGGTATTTCTATTAGTTCTTCTACCTCGTTGGGGTTGCTTTGGAAATCATAAGGATATGGAATAGTACCGACGAAAACGTTTAATGTATAGTCTGTCCTAGTGGGGAAATCATCCATCTGGCCTAGGATGGTGACATCTTCGGGTCGTATTCCATCTTCCTCAAATGCCTCCCGCAACGCGGTGGCAAGAGGTCCATCATCAGTAGATTCAGGCACCCCTCCAGGGAAGCATACTTCCCCTTTATGACGGTGTACATGTTGAGGGCGTTTCTGTAAGTGGATGAAGTAATCTCCGTCTTTTTTATATACGAGCAAAAGAACAGAAGCTGGCTTTCGGCTGGGGTCATCTAAGGTCTTAACTCGTCGGTTGGCAAGGAGTTCTCGCAGCTCAGGTAGGATAGAATCCGTCACCTTGTCACTACTCAAATATAGATGAAACAACCTCTTCGACGCTCCGTTGAACTTGGGCGTCGTCGGTTATCCCCCAAACCACCGCGACATGACACGCACGCCTAGGTGCGATTCCACCGGAGATTAGCTTGCCGGCATAAATTAGTACTCTGGTGCTGGCACCTTCGTTGAGACCGTGCTCTTGTAAATTTCTAACTTTTTCTCCGAGTTTTGCTAGCGCTTGAGCTTGATCTTCCGAGCATCCGGATTCTTCTTGTATGATTTTGGCCTCCAACTCTCTTGGAGGCGGATTGAATTCGAGGGCGACGAACCTCTGCCGGGTACTTTCTTTCAAGTCTTTGAGGGCACTTTGGTATCCAGGGTTATACGATATGACTAGGTGGAACCCTTGTTTTGCTTCAAGAACTATTCCTTGTTTTTCTACAGGCAAAACTCTTCTATGGTCTGCCAACGGATGAATAAGGACAGTAGTATCTTTTCGGGCTTCAACTATCTCGTCTAGATAACATATGGCTCCAGCTTTAACTGCCCTCGTCAGCGGACCATCTAGCCATCTGGTTCCTTCAGCATCCAGCAAGTATCTCCCAACGAGATCGCTTGCAGTTAAATCTTCGTGGCAGGCTATAGTGATGAGGGGTATTTTTTTGGAATTATCCGCGGCTTTTGACCGTTTTTTCACGACAGCTAAAGGCCGGCTTAGCTTCCAGGCCATATACTCAACAAATCGTGTCTTTCCCGTGCCAGTGGGGCCTTTTAATAGTACCGGGATCTGTGCTTTGTACGACGCTTCGAACAGTTCTACTTCATCTCCTGTGGGGAGGTAAAATGGTTGTTCCTCGATAGTGTACTCTTCAATCGAATATTCTTGATACAATGCTTCTGTGTCTATTGCCATGTCCTATCCGCCTTTCTCCTTTAGGCGTTCATTCCAAATAACTTCCACCGTTTTTTGCAGGCCTTCCAATGTTCCAGAGTTGTCTATGATAACCTGTCCTTGCTTGATTCGGTCTTGAACAGGGATCTGTGCTGTAATTCGATCTCGTGCGCCCGTTTCTGAAAGACCTTTGCTTTTTCTTAACCGGGCAATGACAATGCCCTCCGTTGCGTGGGTGACCCAGATTTCGTCTACCAATGAATCCCATCCTGCTTCGATTAGGATCGCCGCTTCGAAGACTATTGTACCAGCATTCTCGCGCCGAAGTTCGTTTATCCGTTTTTTCGCCAATCCCGCAATCTTCGGATGTACTATAGCTTCTAGCTGGGCTCTTGCGATAGGGTCAGGGAACACCCTGTCTCCTAGCGCCCGCCTATCTATTTCACCATCCGATTTCACGATGCCTTTGCCAAAAGTGTCGACTATTTGTTGCCATCCGTCGGTGCCCGCTCTATATGATTCATGACCAAGTTGGTCAGCGTTTATGATTTGCGCTCCCATATGTGCAAGGATTTTCGACACCTGAGTTTTGCCGGTACCGATTCCTCCGGTTAGGCCTATGACGGTTGGTTTCATTGGCGGGTCGTAAATCTGCGATACTCTAGCAATTACTGAACGAAGGGGTCAAGGGAGGTGGTTCGTGAATATTTTATCTGGAGCTTGAAATAAGCAGTAACGTGATTCGGATTCTTCCGAGGATTTCTAGACTGACTTCATAGTATCATGATGCGAGAAAAAAGACTCTTTTAATTGCTTAAACTGAGCCTGGAAGAGCGAACCAGAAATTGGGTCGGTTTCCATTATTGCAGCATCTTCTTTGTTGTCGCTGTAGTAGCCCTTCCGAGTGCCGGTCCTGACGAACCCATATTTATTGTAAAGGGAGAGAGCTTTATAGTTCGATATTCTAGCTTCTAACG
>VEXF01000068.1 GCA_009391275.1 SAR202 cluster bacterium AD-804-J14_MRT_500m
CCACATCACTTGTCAGCGATAAGATCAACAATTAAAATTGAGTAAATGCCAGATTACCGTGCCTACACCCGGCTAGGGATTGTTGACAGCGTTATGGGCGAGTCCCAGGGTCGACCTGGTGAACGCACATTTCGTTTGCTGATTCGGGCTGGTTTAGCTTCAGCCAGTTTATGGTTGGAGAAGGAACAGTTGCAGCAATTGGCTACCTACATCCAAGATGCATCTTCGAACCCCTCTCGTGGGGATCCTAATGAAACTGATTCTCCCGAAGAAACTTGGAATGGTGAGGCTACTAACATAGATTTTAAGGTCGGAAGTCTGGCTCTAGGGCATGATTCGGCTTCAAACTCATTTCTGTTTCTCGCGCATGAAACTGAGGCAGATCCGGGTGGGCCTGCTGATATAAGCTTTTGGGTCCCGTTCGATATGGCACAGGAATTATCTAAAAAGTCCCTGGAAATCTGCGCGGCCGGTCGCCCGAATTGTGTACTGTGTGGCCGTCCTATGAATCCAGATGGTCATATGTGTGTTAGATCCAATGGGCACCAGTCGTTCAAAACGTAACAATTCGGATCCATCCGGCCTCGGATCTCAAAAAAGAACATGACTCTGCTGAAATCAGGAGAGATAGTCTCGTGCGACCTTTCACCGACAGGTTCCAATTACACTTTCTTTGTTAAAATCAGTTCGTCTGATGGCCAGCAAACAGGGGGCGTATACAAACCTCGCGATGGTGAAGCCCCATTGTGGGATTTTGATTCAGGGACATTGTACAAACGAGAGTATGCTGCCTATTTGCTAAGTTTAATACTTGGTTGGGATTTTATTCCAGAGACTGTTCTTAGGGATGGTCCTTATGGAGTTGGTTCTGTGCAGAGATATGTTGTCCACGATAGCGACTCCCATTATCGAACCCTTAACGGATCACATTTAGACGGGTTACGTAACATCGCTTGTTTTGACATTATAGCCAACAATGCCGACCGAAAAGCCGTTCATTGTTTCGAGGGTTTCGATGGTAAGCTATGGGGTATAGACCATGGTCTTACATTCAATCATATTCCTAAACTTCGCACGGTTATATGGGATTTTTGGGGGCAACTACTCCCCGCAGATTCTCTTAGAGCGATGGAGAACCTTTTGGGTGAGTTAACGCATCCGAAAGGCCGGGCTAAAGAACTCGTGGATCTGCTTCACCCGGTAGAGATCGAAGCCATGGTCCGGCGCATCAACTGGCTATTGGAACTGAAGAGTTTTCCTCAAATCCGAGTCAGGTAGAATTCCGACATGAATGCATTGATGTCGGAATTCGCTACATTGAACATAGGTATAGCGCTAAGCAGTGGTGCTTAATGTGTTTGCACTTGGGAAGGTTCCCTTGACACCTCTTCACAGCCGACTCTACAATTGCGGCCAATCTCCTTTGGAGGTATCCGAGCATGCATGAGATGACCATTGACAGCATCCGGGTCAGCCTCATGAACTACCAGAGAGTTGTGATCCTGCGGCAGAAAGAATCAGATCGGTATCTTCCGATCTGGATCGGACCAGCCGAGGCTGATGCTATCGCGGTTAAACTGCAGGATATCAGCGTGCCTCGCCCGCTAACACATGATTTGCTACAATCGGTGATAGACAACCTGGGTGCACACATAACGCATATCCTTGTTAATGACCTTCAGAACGATACGTTTTTCGCAAAAATCGGTGTGGCAGTTAATGGCAAAACTTCTGAGATAGATTCTCGGCCCAGCGACGCTATAGCTTTAGCAGTCAGAGCACAGGTCCCTATCTATGCAGAAGATTCGGTTCTTGACCAAGCCGGTATACAACTTGATAGTGAGACCGGAAAACCAATATTGCCAGAAGAATCCGCGCAATCAGATAAGCCTGTAGAAGTCAGAGAGGAAGATCTTCTACGAATGTCAGCTTTTACGGACTTTATAAATTCTCTGGATTTAGAGGACTTCGGGAAGACTCGTAAAGAATGATGATTTGCACAACCGGTAAGTCCTAGTCCAATGAGGGGCGGTTCAAAAGAGCTGCTAGGGTTGCGGTAGGTGTCACAATGATATTGACGAGGATATTGGTTAGTGATAAGGTTCACCAAGTTTTGCTAAGGCCCATGTAAGGCTTATGTCAGGCTGGATCTTGGCCCTAAGACTAGCTGGATTGGGTTGGTATGTAGCCCTCTGCATTGTCTTCGGAATAGCTGGGGGGCTCTGGATGGATTCAAAAATAGACACTGCTCCAATTTTCATGTTGTCAGGTACTATATTCGGGGTAGTGCTTGCTTTCTTCGGCATGTACAAAATGGTTGGCCCCCTGTTGCAAATTGCAAAAAACGAAAGTTCAAACTATCGGAAGGATAGGGGTTAATGCGGCAGTCTGTACTGGTCAAACGCCTACCGATTATCATTGGGATTGCGTTGATAGCCCTCCTCATATTCGGGGCCGCTATCGGCCCTATAGTTTCTAAACAAGATCCTTACCTAGAGAAACCGGCGGTGCACCTTCCTGCCCAGGCTATTTTCCCTTCTGCTGAGCGAATAAATTCTTCAAATCACGGTATTTTGGGTTGGACAGGTATCGCTGTAACCAATTCTATGTTGTCATCTTGGGTCACCAGTGTAGTCCTTCTTGCGCTATTTGTTGTGGCAGCATCCAAAAAGAAACTTGTACCTGGCAGGTTGCAAGGGCTGGTCGAGGCCATTGTTGAAGGCTTACTTGCGTTTATTGAAAATATGGTTGGGCGCGAGATGGGACGTAAATTCCTGCCTATAATAGCTACGATTTTTCTATTCGTTTTATTCAATGCTTGGATGGGGCTCCTTCCTATATACCCGTCGTTGGGTTGGAACCCGACGGACGCAGCAATGACTGAAGCTGCGCTGGGGGAAGGTGATCACGACCCTCCTGGTCGTGTAGATCTTCTGCGACCAGCCGGCACTGACGTTAACATGCCTTTAGCATTGGCTATCGTTTCCTTCATTTTCGTAGAATATTGGGGGATACGTCGATTAGGATTCGGTTATTTTGGGAAATTCGTACGGCTAAAAGGGCTCTTTCGAGGACCTAAATATTGGTTCGCCGGTGCAATTGATGCGTTTGTTGGGATTTTGGAAGGCCTAAGCG
>VEXF01000069.1 GCA_009391275.1 SAR202 cluster bacterium AD-804-J14_MRT_500m
TGGCACAAGACGCCATTATTAAGTTAGCTAAACGATTTCCAGCAATGGAGGACGGTTACCTCCGTGGTGGTTGGTCCGGTCTTTTTACTAATACACCGGATTTCCATCCGATCTTGGATCGCGTCCCAGGGGTGGATGGACTTTTCTGCGCTGTTGGATTCAGCGGTCATGGCTTTAAGCTTTCTCCGATGATTGGCCTGACAATGGCCGAACTAATTGCCGAGGGTACAGCTACAACGTTTGATTTGACCCCATTGAGATTCTCAAGGTTCGAGGAAGGTGACATGTTGCAATCGAGGTACCCTTACCATGTACTAGCATGATCGTCTTGATAAGATGAACCTTACCGCAGGGCGAATAACCATTCGCGTTTACCCAAATGCAAAAAGAGGCGCATAGTTGGATTTGTTGATGATATTCTCTGCGTCAGGATCACTGAATTCCCTAAAGAAGGTCGGGCTAATAACGCGGTGTTAGCCTTTGTGGTGAGGGCTTTCGAGATCTAGCGTAATCGTAATTCGAGGTGTGCGTTCGCGAGACAAGATATTGGAGATACGGGGCTTAATAGAGCAACAAGTTAAAAAGAAACTCTCCTAACTGATCCATTAAATAGGATACAGGGGTGATCCATGGTGATGAATAATTCTCCAGCCATCGGTTTCTTGGCGAAAGACATTGGTGGTGAGAACACGAAATTCGCTGACGTTGGTATCTACCACAGATGTGATGTTTTCAATGCAGATAACCAAGGCGCAATTACCGGCAATTTCAAATTGGGAATCTGTTATCCGAAAATGCATCAAACTAGTGTTTTCGAATATCCGTGCCCAGCTGTCCATTATATTCTGCCTGCCGGTGAGGAGCCCCCACCCTGGATGGATACAATGGATCGGATCTTCATGGCCCCATATAGCCTCCATCTGAACAAGATCTAGTGCTCCAAAAGCCTGATAGAAAGAAAGATTTGCATTTTCTACTGCTTGAAATTCCGGTTCATATGACGGCATATTTGACACCTCCGCCAAGGTCTGACGGAGGTGGTAAGTATAGCTATTATCGATATTTCCCTCAAATTTCGAGTGTTTGCAAGATATGAAAACCGTAACTCTCGATTAACTTCTTGACAAGCAATTACGTGAAGGATAATTTAACAGACACTGTTGAACGAGCAGATGGCTCGTATCGGCATCCTTCGTTGAAAAGGGGGCCATTGCGTGTTTACTAAGGAATCTATTGAACAGCTATTCGCTGAATTGCGACGGTCTTATTACCGATCGCCGGACTGGGAATATTTGAATCGCCAAGCCCACTTGGGCATAGCAAGCAATGATAGCGGGGGTTCTCTAAATGGGATCGACGCGAGGGTGGTTGCCTTGATTAAAGAGTACCGCTCGCTGCCAGAGTAAAATAAAAACGATCTTGTTTAGGGAAGCACATTGGTCGGACAGTGATCTATCGTATTTGAAGATCGTTGATGTCAGTCGGCCGGTCTCCTGTTATTGCAAATCGAGCCAATCGCTCACCTATCACTGGGGCGAATTTGAACGCCCGCCCGCTCATCCCACATCCATAGATGATTCGAGTGTTGTTATCCCAGCAATCTAGAATGAAGTTTCCGTCCTTAGAGCGATCGTAGAAACACATATTGGTACGTTGAACTTTTGCACCTCTTAGTAACGGGATAAATCCACCTACTAGCTCTTTCACCCTCGCTATTTCCGCGTCTGGCATAGTCTTACGTTGATCTGGATGATCGATAGAGCGATATGGATTATCGTCTGATACTTTGATGACACCCCGATGTAATGGGAATCCATTACAATCGTTACCTAGGGAAATGAAAACTGGCATAGTGCCCTGAGCGAAAAGGTTCTCGCTCTCTGGTGGCTCTAGGTAGACCATCGGTTGTTCACTAAGTGTCAAAGTTCCTTTAGGTAACGAAAGTAAATCATTGGTCCATCCGTTGAGAGCTAAAACGGCAGCTTCATGTCGAATTTCTTTGCCTCCATCGAGCTCCAAAATACAACTTGAGTTATCTGCTGAAATCGCGGTCACTCTGGAATAAGGTTGGTATTTGACTCCGGATTTGGTGCAAAGACGCAGCAATGAAGATGTCGCTAGATCTGCCTCTATCAAACCGGCATTTTGGTCTAGAACCGCTTCCTCAATTACATCTGGATTGAATTGGGGAAACTGGCGTTCAAGTTGTCCAGCTTTCAAACGTTGGTAGTTAACTTTCTGGTCATCTAGTACTTGAAGCGAGTCTGACATCCACTCTGTGGGGTTGTTGTATGGCTTGATATGTCCACCGACGTAGTTTGGATCTCCGCTGCGATGCAGCAACAATAAAACACCCAAACGGTGAAGGATCTCCTGACCGGCAGCTTTAGAAATTTGATCCCATCGTTGTCCTGATTCCTTGGCCCAAACAGTATATTTGGGATCGGGTCCGTGCAGGTGTCGAAAAACTCGACTTTGGTCGGTGGAGGCTGCATCAGGGTGACCCGTTTCAATGGCTTCATATAACGTCACGTTAACGGTTCCAGCGCCTTGTGTAGCAGCTGCATAGGCAGTTGAAAGGCCGATTACGCCTGCACCGACAACGGCTATGTCCTGACGTCTGATGTTTTTGAAATGCGAGAAAATTGATTCCATACAATTTTATCCTTCCGGATGTTTGGGTTGCGAACAGACTCGGGAATTGAGGATTTTATGATGCTTTAATTCGTTTAACTTCAGCCACAGCATATGCCATAAAAGACGCCTCTCTTGTGTGCCGAGGGGACGTAACATTACTTGTCGGCAAGTCTTTACCGTTTGTCCAGCAAGATACCCCCAACTCCCAGGTGTGTTAACTGTCCATCGGTTTACAGCATCACTGTTATTTTCAATGGTTGTCTGTATAGATTGGTTAATCGTCTTTATTGCCTGCTGATCTTCAGACATTGCAAAAACTAGATGAATTTTGCTTGTGTTTGGCTAGCTGCGTAATCAACATAGACCGTAACCACCTCGCTAAAAAAATTAACGGCCTCCGTGCCTTGTTCTCGAGCTCCAACCCCGGACGCTTTTGTGCCGCCAAATGGCAGGTGAACCTCTCCACCAAGTGTG
>VEXF01000070.1 GCA_009391275.1 SAR202 cluster bacterium AD-804-J14_MRT_500m
GTCGTGGTGGTGGATCCTGGTGTAGATGTAGATGGCACTGGTGGATCCAGATCTATAGCTGATCAGGTTGTTAAAGAGATCGTGGATGGGGGTGGATCTGCCGTTGCATGTACAGAATCGGTAGCGAACATTGAACCTGCTTTTAAAAGCCGAGCTCCGCAATTAACTTTTGAAGAAGATGGAGAGTGGTGGGTATGTGATGGTAAACGCCTGCAGACAGGATTCGGGTTCTCAGGATCGCAGACCGGTATGCGATTCGAAACACCTGGGAATATGACGGCAGGTGATCTGTTTGAGAACGTACGTCCTGGGGGCTATATACCAGAAGAACAGATCAAAGACATGGATTTAGACGGGATAGACGTCAGCATAATCTATCCCAGCCTCGGTTTGCAGCTTTTTCGGGTTCCAGAAAACGAATTACTGAACGCTGTATTTCGTACTTACAATGACTGGGTAGCAGACTTCTGCAAAGCATCACCTAAGCGGTTGGCGGGCATAGCCATGATTAACGTGGATTTAATCGACGAAGCCGTACAAGAGCTGGAACGCTGTAAAATGATGGGGATGATCGGCGTCATGATCCCAGTTTATCCATTAGAAGGACACCGATACAATTCACCGGAGTATGAACCACTATGGGAAGCGGCTAATCGGTTGGAAATGCCCATTAGCTTACACGCAGCTACTAATCGAGTCGGTTCTGGAGAAGGAGAACCCGATGGTGGGCGTCGGATTTCACTAGTGATCAATTCCTCCCATTATGCTTTGATGTCTATAACAGATCTCATCTTCGCTGGTGTGTTCGAACGATACCCAAAACTTCAAGTCGGGTCGGTGGAACACGAGATCGCTTGGGCAGCCCACATGATAGAGCGAATGGACTGGAATTATAAGCAGCGGGAAGCGGCCCAAGGATCATACCGATTCCAAGAAGATATGTTGCCCGGTGATTACTTCCGCAAAAACGTTTTCATAGGGTTCCAAGAAGATGGCCTTGGTATCAGATTACGGGATTATATAGGCTTGGAGACTTTACAGTGGGGGTCCGATTATCCACACCAAGAATCTACATTCCCGAGGAGCCGGCAGATTCTGGAGGAGATCCTGTCCGATTGCACCGAACGCGAAAAAACCATGATAGCCGGCGGCAACGCCGCCCGGGTCTACAAATTGTAGGTCAAAATGGTTGTGATAAAAATGCTGACTAACCCAGGACTTTGGGAATCTATTCTAATCTCGTAGTTACGTACAAATTGACGATCATGGTATTTGTGGACGTTGTGAAAAACAGATCCTCAAGAAGATTTATATTTTAATCCACACTGACATCGGTTTCGTCGCTCTTTGGTCGACTAGTCTCCCAGTTACTTTGACCAGATAACCGCTTAGATAAACTGTCCGAGGATTCTCCTTCAGGAAATTGAAGAGTTCTAACCGGGTAATTAATCACTATATCTAACTCTTTAAATCTATGATGCAACAACTGCATTAAAGCATTTTTTAAACCAAAACTTGCACGTCTATCTTTCGCTTGGACGAACAGCCAAAAGTTGACGTTAGAATCACCAAAACTATCGTATCCAAAAAACCCACCAAAATCTTTATTGGCATTTAAGTCCTTGGCCAACACCTCATCCATTACCTCCCCACACACGCGCTCCACATGATACAAATCACTGTCATAGCTCACTCCACATTCGACCAACACATTTACTGCAGGAATTGGTCGTTGGTAGTTGGTGAATATGGTTTCAGCAAACCGAGAATTGGGAATAACTACTAGGTTGTTTTGGAATGTTCGAATTCGAGTGCTTCGCCAACCCACATCAATCACATATCCGGACATGCCATTTTCCAACTCTATGAAATCACCGGCTGAAATAACCCCTTCGGTCATGACATAAGTTCCGGCAAATAGATTCGCAAGGGTAGGTTGTATGGCCAATGCAACCGCTAAACCACCTATCCCTAAGCCGGCTATTAGGGGATTGATGTTTACGTTTAATTGATCAAGCACTAATAGAGCACCAAGACCATATACGAGTACTACGGCTACCCTACGGAAAAGCGGTATCAACTGGTCGTCAAGGTTAGTTTCTGTTCGTCCTGCTATATTCTTTACGTACCAGTCAAATCCTCCTGAAACAAGTGATGAAACTACGAAAAGTCCCAGGATTATCCCGGCGAGACTAGCGCCAGTTACTACAACGTCATGTTGTCCAGCGTTTAGATTTAGCGGGACAGTGAGAGCCAGATAAATTCCTAAAATCAAAATCCCGAGAGAGAGTGGCAGTCGAAGCGCTCCCAGGAATATCGTATCTAAGTCAGTGGCGGTCCAATGACTCAATCGTATTAAAAGTTGATAGACAAACTTGTTAAAAATCCAAGCTGTCGTTAAAGAAATCAGCAGTATAGCCCCTACCATCGCGGGGTCTAGCCACGCCGGATCCCCAAGTCCTAAAAGTGCAAAGTGGAATTTCATAATCTAAATGTGTCCAAGGCACAGGTAATTATATCGCCAAGCGATAGCCAGGTTACGTGTTTTTGCTTGAGGCAATCAAAAATCATCTAAATAAGCAGTTTCTAAGTCTCTCGCCTCATATACAAAATCTGGTTGATTTCACACATTTCCACAATTCTTTGTTCACATCTGATTATTACTAATAAGCCTTAGACATGTCACCGGATAAATGTATGCTAATTTTGGTTAGATTTCAAAAATTTCATAGACAAGGAATTTACACAATGACGAGTATTTTCAGCGGTTAACCTTTCTCCAACAAATACGTGGCCTAAATGACCGTCACATCTTGCACACGCAATCTCTATACGATGGCCATCCGGATCTGCCATTCGGATCACTGCATCAGGTATTTCTTTATCGAAAGCTGGCCATCCACAGCGTGCATCAAATTTATCAACAGACCTATACAACTCTGCATCGCATCGCCGACAAACGTAAGTCCCGTCCTCATAAAAATTATCATACTCGCCTGAGAATGGAGGTTCCGTCCCCTTCATTTCGATCACATATCTTTCTTCGGGTGAGAGTGCATTTTTATTTACATTATCTATATC
>VEXF01000071.1 GCA_009391275.1 SAR202 cluster bacterium AD-804-J14_MRT_500m
CGACCGCATCCGCCATTTGAGTCTTTAGTTGCCAGCCGCCCTCTTTATTCCACCGAAAAGTGCCGGTGTGTAAACTTAATGGCATCTCCATGTCTTGGGCAGCGGCCCATAGCGGATCGTATATGGGGTTATCGTATCTTTCTCCACCGGGTTTAATAGGGATCGCTGCTCCGACTAATCCCAATTTAGCACAGCGTTCCAGTTCTTCCACGGCCTCGCTAACATCATCAACATTAAGCATTGTAATGCCTCGAAGCCGGTCTGGATATGGTGCACAAAAATCTGCTAACCAGTCGTTGTAGGCTCGCAAAGTAGCCGATAGCAGCCCAGAATCAGGTATGCTGTACGCATCCAATGCCACCGATGGATACAGTACTCCGCCTTCTATACTGTCGGCATCCATATCAGTAACATGGACATGGGGATCAAAACCTCCGAGAAGAGAGTCTTCGTATCGTCCCTCGAAGGTCAACTTTGTCGGATCCTCGAATCTTTGGCCAGCTAAAGTGCCGGCGACCACGATTCCGAATTTCACTCCATCAGCATACCATTGGTCTGTAGTTTCATCGTGCGCTAGATAGGGAGCCCTATCTCGGTATTCCGGTGAGATCCTTTCACTCCACAAATCCTCCGGTTCTACCACGTGCGAGTCCGACGATATCAGTTTGTATCCAGCCAAAGTTGTTGCCTCCTTGTTCTGTTACCTGGATTAACTTGTCTAAAGATTCAGTTAGACAAGTTGTGCAATTGACATGCGTTGATTATTACAACGTCCATTTGGCATGTCAACTTCCCCAAATACGGTAACCAAGCATTAAGTCTTTCCGCACAGGGAAACCCCTATATTAGGATGTCCAGCCGCTGTCTTCTAGATCAACGATTGTGGTTCGGATTAACCTTCGTCCGTGAGTCGCGCAAAGGTACGGTTCGATTGAATACGGGAGATCCTGGTTTAGAGTCTACGGTGTCCACACAGAAATAGCCAAGTCGTTCGAATTGAAAATGGCTTCCTGGAACGGCTTCACCAAGTCTCGCTTCGATTTTACAATTGGTGAGTTCTTCCAAAGAATTTGGGTTCAACGCTGATATATGATCATCAAGTTCATCAGGTTTCTCTAGGGTATAAAGGTGATCATAAAGCCGAACTTTAGCTTGTAGCGCATGAGTTGCGGAGACCCAATGGATAGTTCCTTTAACTTTTCTACCGTCGGGAGATTGCCCACCTTTGGTCGCCGGGTCGTATGTGCAGTGAAGAGCAGTGACTGCGCCTGTGTCTTTATCTTTTTCGAACCCAACACAGGTGATGAAATAACCGTACCGTAGCCTAACTTCGCTCCCTAATGACAATCTGTAAAATTTGCTGCTCGGGTTTTCAAGAAAATCATCAGATTCGATGTATAACATTCCTGAAAAATTGATCTTATGGCTGCCCATCGAAGGGTCCTCTGGATTATTCAATGCCTCCAGTGTCTCTGTCTGTCCTTTTGGATAATTATCTATAATCACTTTTAAGGGTCGAAGCACAGCCAGAGCCCTTGGAGTTCGTTGGTTTAGATCTTCTCTTAAACAATGTTCAAGAAGGGCAACCTCGATAGTGGTTTGGCGCTTAGCTACGCCAATTTTATTGCAAAAAGTTTTAATCGATTCTGGGGTATACCCACGTCTTCTTAGCCCGGATAGAGTCGGCATACGTGGGTCGTTCCAACCGTCTACATGGCCTTCATCTACCAGTTGTAGAAGCTTTCGTTTACTTAGCACGGTATGGCTTAAATTAAGCCGAGCAAACTCTATTTGTTTGGGATGATGGATTCCTAGATTGTCTAAGAACCAGTCGTACAATGGCCTGTGATCTTCAAACTCCATAGTACAGATCGAATGTGTCACTTTTTCAATGGAGTCTGATTGACCGTGAGCAAGGTCGTACATGGGATAAATGCACCACGTGTCCCCGGTACGGTGATGAGAGGATTTTATGATTCGAAAGAGAACGGGGTCGCGCATGTTTAAATTTCCTGAACTCATGTCGATTTTTGCCCGAAGTACTCGAGATCCTTCTTCGAATTCTCCTGATTTCATACGGCGAAACAGATCTAAGTTTTCGTTGATGGGTCTGTTGCGAAACGGGCTTTCTTTTCCTGGTTGTTTCAATGTACCGCGATCTAGTCTTATCTGTTCTTGGGCAAGGTCGTCAATATAGGCTTTACCTTTTTCAATCAGATCAATTCCAAATCGATAGAGAGTATCGAAATAATCCGATGCAAAATATAAATGGTCACCCCAGTCCCAACCCAGCCACCGGACGTCTTCTTTTATAGATTCAACATAGGCTTGTTCTTCTCGTAGGGGGTTAGTGTCGTCAAATCTCAAGTGGCATATTCCACCGGTTTCGTCTGCAATTCCGAAATTTAGACATAGAGATTTCGCGTGCCCAATGTGCAGATGACCATTAGGTTCTGGTGGAAATCTAGTAATGATCTGACCGCCCCATATATTAGCTCTTAGATCATCGGCGACGATTTCCCTAATGAAGTCAGATCCTTCGTTGTTTATTGAATTAGACACATCTCAACTCCTTTCGAATTTTTATCCAAACGGCTTGAGTATGATGAAGGGTTGATTCAGTTCGGATCCTGCAGATATGTATCTTTGGTTGGACATCTAACTTTTTCATTGATCGTATATCAGCAACAGAGATTATAGCTGGTAAAACGGAATCTTGGAGGCTTATATCAGGAATATAACATGCGAAGCTATTATCTGGTTTAAGATAGAGATGCATATTATTATTCCAACCGTTTTGTCGAACTAAACAGTTGCATACATTTGCGAGAGGGTTAATATCCTAAACAGACTTGTTGATTATATGTGATTATTTCAACTGTGTTAGAAAACATGATGTTCGGTAAAGGGGACTTTCATAAGTCTCTTGCTAATTAATTTAAAAGTTAGATGCGTTCTGTTG
>VEXF01000072.1 GCA_009391275.1 SAR202 cluster bacterium AD-804-J14_MRT_500m
GGTGCTGACATATGAATCCCCGTTTTCCCGTCCCTGGGACGCGGTTAGAAGATTTAGATACACCGTGCCTCATTATCGATATGGATGCGCTCGAGCATAATATAGGAGTTATGGCCGAGTTTTACAAAGAGCGCACGACTAAACTTCGCCCCCATACAAAAAACCATAAGTCACCAATGATTGCCCATATGCAGCTTCGTGCAGGCGGAACCGTGGGTGGAATATGCACAGCTAAAGTTTCAGAAGCTGAAGTGATGGTTCAAGGCGGAATCAATCAAGTTTTCATAGCTAACCAAATTGTCACAAAAGATAAGATAGCCCGACTCGTATCCTTGGCACGAAGAGCGGAGATTATCGTAGCAGCCGATGATGTAAGAAATGTTCACGACTTGGCAGATGCAACACAAAAAGCTGGAATTGAATTAGGAGTAATCGTAGAGGTTGACACTCAAATGGGTAGATGCGGTGTACGCACAGTTGACCAAGGTATAGAAGTTGCCCAAGCCATTGACTCTAAGCCCTATCTTAAAATGCGGGGCGTCATGAGCCACCAAACCATAGCTCCTACCAGCGACAGAGAAATGCGAGTTCGACAAGGCCGTCAGATGATCGAAAAAGTAATTGACCTTAAAGATTCGCTGGACAGGATCGATATCCCAGTGGAAATCGTTTCTACCGGAGAAACTTGGAGTTATGACGTGGCAGCAGACATCCCTGGTGTGACCGAAATACAAGGCGGATCATATCTATTGATGGAAGCCGGCTATAGTTTCATGTCGGAATTCCGCTATGCTTGCAAACTTCTTGGAACTGTAATCAGTGCAGTTCGTCCGGGTAGGGCGATTGGCGATATCGGGATAAAGTCAGTAGGAACACCGAAAGGCCTCCCGATTATTGAAGATAACATAGGAACGATCGTAGAGGAACTCCACGCCGAGCACGTAATATTAAACACAGAAAATGGGCCACGCCTGAGCCTAGGGGATAAATTTGCACTCATTCCTGGCCAGCAAGATATAATGGTGAATCGGTGGGATACTTTCATAGCGGTACGGGGAGGAGAAGTTGAGGCTATATGGGATATACCCGGCCGAGGATGCCACAACTAACTCACAGGACAAAGTAAGGTTTTCTTCTATTTCTTGAACAAATCTAAGAAACGATCCTTGTATTTATCGAAAATCCCCCACCGATCCAGTTCACGTTTAAGATCGCTGTGATTGCCACCGGCCTTTACCTCTGAAAACAGTGCGTTGATACGATCTACCGCTGCTTGAGGAATTCCTGAATCAGGGCTGGCATGCATTAAGCGTTCACGCTGGAGTTCTTGGATATTTCCTCCGATGGACGCAACCGTGTACTCGAAGATGAACTTCATCAAAGAGACATCCCAAAGCTCATCAACACCTCGTATCACAGCGGACAGGTTATTCCCACCGTCACTTAACCGTTCGCTTATACGTTCTGCAACCGCGCCCACTGTTCCTTCTACAATGTTCATTTCACCAGGTTCATTGGTGTAACGATATAAAATGCCCGGACTATTAGGACCGTAGTTTCTGGCAAGTTCACCGAAGTATTGGTGGGCGTCTTCTCCAAAACCGTTAAGATGTGCCATGTATGTTGGGGTTACTACAGCAGGTCGTTGGGCAGTTACGGTACCTTCTCGAACTACTGACTCCGAGGGTCCTTGAAGTAAATCTTTATAAACAGGCTCGGTTACTACATAATAATTTAGCTTAGTGACACCAAATGTATGCAAGTGTTGCTTAGGCGCTTTGACGATTTGTGTTGCGGAAATTGCATCCATCAGCCTCCGGATCTGACCGTCGTAGTCAACCATTCTGAACTATTGCCATTATTTGTGTGCGGTATTCAGACAAATGCTGTTCATATTGTTGGTCTATTTGGCCTGAGACAGCGATCCATTGTTGTTGAAATTCTGGCATAGTTTCTATATTAAGGTTCCTGGGAGGAGCTGCCCCTGGATGACGCCTCATAGCCTCAGCGACTTGTTGTTCCATCTGCATTTTTAATTGTGCAAACGCTTGCTCACGTTGCGGTATGGCATTCTCCCAATATTGAGTAGTTACATATCTGGCACGCTCGACAAGGTCTTTCGAATTCGCCTTACTTCCGAGCAGGCGATCTATACCACCAAGAACCTTCTCAACTGACACACGGACATGTTCTGATTTTGGCAGTTGAACATTGGCAACTAACACCTTCAACATACCTTGGACGATGTAAGGACGGTGTTCAGAGTTAGCGTTGTCGATCACCGTAAAAGGGGATCCAGAACCTTTGAGGAAATCCCCGGCTAACTTCTCTCCCTGTGGGAACAATTTCCATTCCAACAGTTGATTTTCATCTGGCCTATCTAGCTGTTCAACCCGTTCCATAGCTTTTTCGAAGGCAGATTTCATACGATCCATCGTTCCTAGGGGACCTCACACGAAATTTAACGACCCTAGTATATCAGTCCACCCTTATACTAAGAAAGAAACCCCCGGGCCAAACAGAAATTGAATTAGTTCTGGTTTGGGTTTTATCTGATAAACATTGACCGGTCGATCTATTTGTGCTAATGATTCTTTTACATCAAATTGAATACCGGAGATTGTTGATGGAGAGCATAGGACGCCAGATGGTAGACATAGCCGAAAAAACAGTCCCGTCAGTGACAATTAAAGAGGTTTTTGACTGGCATAATAACCAAGAAAACATTCTTGTAGTAGACGTACGAGAACCAGATGAGTGGGCAGAAGGTCATATTGAAGGGGCAATACTACTATCCAGGGGTCGCATAGAAGGAAGGATAGAAA
>VEXF01000073.1 GCA_009391275.1 SAR202 cluster bacterium AD-804-J14_MRT_500m
AAACGGGAGTACCCTTATTATCAATAAAGCTATTCCGACAAACGCTAATATTGGCCCCAGCAACAAGACTGGTTCGACATCTAAACCCGTTCCAATCAGTTTTCGAGTAGCGAATCCTTGACGAGCATATATCTGCCACCAAACTAATCCTATCAATCCGAGTACGGCTAAATCCAAATAATATCGGTGGAGTGCTGGCAGCCTAGATGGTCTTGCTCTATCTTGCAGATGGCTAAAAAATCCCAGTCCTCTTACACCAGTTCCAGAAAATACCAAAAGCCCGAATATAAATATTGAGCCTACCCCGGATAACGCAAACATGTTCTTAGACAAACTCACAGGGTTATTCAATTGTTCCCCTGCGATTGTGCTGGGAATCTCTGGCACGACGGCAGCCCCTATCGCGAGCGCCAACAACGGACCTAAAGCAACACCAATGAACACTAAAATCCCGTCACCTAACAGCAACAAGACCCACATTTGGAATCCACTCGCCCCCCTTCCTATCAATAGACTAGTTTCTTGAATGCGAGACAGCCCCAGTAGTCTCATCGCCAAGAATAGGAAATAAAGCAGGCTACCAACCAACATTGTGAGGAACACCAAAAGTGGAATTTTGGCTAAGGCAAGATCACGTCTATACCTTTCTAACGTGTTATCCAGTCCTGTGATTACCAGGGTTCTCGGAACATTTTTGTTAAGTTGAGTTTCCAGACTTATGAGACTGCTTGTTGCTCGATCAATCATGGGAGAAGTAATGGAATCAAAGTCAAAATAGGCCAGCCAGCCATACTCACTTATAAGACTGGGTTGTTGACCTCCGATTCCAAAAAGGTAAACTTCTTCCTGCACATATACAGGCAAGGAAAATCGGTCTTCAGATAGATCCACTAAATTGAAATATGCGGGATATCCCATCCAATAATCATCGCGGTCATCCAATGGTTCCATCAAACCCACTATCGTGATGGTGATTCGCTGGGATGGCTCAGATGGATATGGATACAAATATACTTTAGATCCTGTATCCAGATGGAACCGTTCTGCTGCACCTAACCCTACGGCACCCTCTATTTGAAGATCGTCGTCATAGACGACGGACGTAGTGCTTGGCCAACTCCCATCAACAAGCATCACCCGGTCTTGGAATCCAGTCATAAAAAAAGGACGGCTTAAAACATATCCCGGTGGGGATTCATCATCGCGCTGAGCCATATCGATATCCCTTAATCTTCCATAGCGCTCTACTCTATCCACCATCCAACCGGTATCTTTATTCACCAGTTCTTCCACTTGTTTCCGGAGCCTAGGATAATCGCTAGGTCCTACAGTTCTCTCTTGTGCGATTACTCGCATATTAATCGATGCAGAATCTTTAGTGGACATTACATATCTAAGGCCGCCTTCTCCTAGGGCCCGAGAATACACATCGGAAACCGCCAACAACGAGCAAGCGATCAGCACGCCAACCAAAGTTACGGTCAGCACCAGCCACTGAGACCTAAGTCGTCTTTTTAATATCCAGATGGAGGTTCTAGCCCACTGCAATACAGCCACCTTTAGTGAGTGGAATGACTTTTCGTAGGTAGTTCGTCAAGAAGTTGATAGCCACGCATGTAAAATGCGGTGTACCCCTATCATACAAACCAGAAGAAAGCCCTACTGAGATTTTTACCGTTTTTTGCGCAAGGTCTAGGTTCAAAGCAGTAATCAGCTTCACTATGTCAGGTTTTCTGACCTTATCTATCTAATCCGAAGGATACGTTTATTTTCGTCGATCTTTCAATCTAAGCTGTACCGTTTTTACCCTATCTACATCACCCGTATCCGGATTAATCCATACACCGTAATCGCACTTAGCCTTCTCTGCAGATATATATCCTTGTTCCACATCGTTGACGAGTGTATCTATGTCTCTATGCATGGGGTCACCATATCCACCCCCACCCCCAGATTGTATATCAAAAATATCGTCAACTTTTAGAGGAACGTTAGTAAACTTCGATCCAGACAAAGTCCCAAACAACCCTGGGAAATCCCATTCTTTACCATCACGGATCAGCTTGAAGGAATTGGGTTTTCCATCACCGCCACCGCTGAGTCCCCAAGGCGGGATCTCATGGCGATCGGCACATCCAGTAAGAAAAGTTGGTGCCAGCACCCGTATTTGTCGACTTACCCCTAACCCTCCACGATATCTACCTGGGCCGCCTGAATCCATGATCAAACCTAATCTCTCAAATTGTACCGGATACCGAGTTTCCCAGATCTCCATGGATTCGGTCCTGGCATTGGTCATCGCATGACAGTCACCATTTCGACCATCCTTAGTTAACCGGGCCCCTATACCCCCTGGCCCGAAGTGGTACCAGATGAACTCCTCACCGCTTTCGTCCAAATCCCCAGATGCTGTGCAGTTATTCATCGTGCAATAACTTCCAGCTGTTACTCGATCTGGGAGCCAACATGACATCGCCTTCATTACGGCCTCATAGACCTTGTTAAGTGGGTCAGACGTAGTTGAAAAGACTGGTGCTGGGTAAGTGGGGTTCACTATGCACCCAAGCGGAGCAACCACTTTTATTCCTTCTATAGACCCAGAATTTAACGGTACCCATGGATCTACCACGTTCATTAAAGCGGTGTAACATCCCGCTTTCGTCTCAGTAAATGTACAATTTACTGGGCCTCTGACC
>VEXF01000074.1 GCA_009391275.1 SAR202 cluster bacterium AD-804-J14_MRT_500m
TACCAGATCTATGCAATCTTTCAGTGTTACCCCTTGTTTCAACGCATGGAAGCTCGACGCTTGTATAGTGGAGCCATCAGCCAATGGGTCACTAAAAGGCACGCCTATCTCTACCGCGTCAGCTCCGGCTTCTACCAAGGCTGGCACCAGTTCTTCTGTAGTTTGCATATCCGGAAATCCGGCAGTAACAAACAATACAAGGCCGGTTCTTTGTTCGGCTTTTATCTGAGCAAATTTACTCTGGATTCGATTAGAAACCATACCTACGGCAGCAGAAGAAGTGAAACCAAGTATAGCACAGGCTGCTCCCTCATTAGATGAACCTAGGACACAACGCTAGTTATGAAGACTAGACCGTTGTGTGCACTATGTACGAAGAAGCACGGAAAAACAGAGCGAGTCCGGACGAACAAGAACGCAAGTAGTACGCCAATAAGAAACGTTGGTACAACCAAGTTGAAATGTAGGATACCAAAAAGAAGCGAACTCCCTATAACACCAGTCTTTACGCCAAAGCGCTGTGATATGCCTTGTAAAGCGAATCCGCGAAAGAAAACCTCTTCAGCCAAAGGGCCAACCACTACAAAAAATACCCCAGTAAGAATAGCTGTGTTAATGCTGAAATTAGGGAGCTCGGGAGGTTCAAAGAATTCAAGGGACCAGTACCCCACTAGAATGCTATAAACGCCATTAACTACGAGTGCCGAGACCAACACCAAAACCGGAAAGATCCTAAGGCCTACAGTAGAGAAATTTGGAGGGCAAAATCCCAAGGTGACAACCGAAACCCCGTGCTTTAATGGGCCGAATGCCCAAGAACTTGCAAATAAGATACATGACGTGATCAGGGCAGATATTACCAAGCTGGCGGCACCCGGACCCGTCTCCGGTTGGAACTGCAGAATTGCCATCGCCAAAACGACAAAACCTGCAATCACCGATCCTAGAGCGGCAAACACATCGAAGGAATTCCAAGGAACGGACCCAACAGTAAGGTGATTAGATTCACTCATGTTGTAGCCTATGACACTAACACGACATGATTACGATAAGCTAGCAACATTGACCTGATCTGTATGGTTCGATAGGCTTGATATGTTGTGTTAGTACAATCTCTGGAGGAAATGTTATGCCGTATGTAAACACAGTTCTCGGACCAGTAGATTCATCGGAACTGGGACCCACTCTCACCCACGAGCATATCACATGTTCGTCAGCCGGCGTTTCAGTAACTTACCCTGAGTTGCTGGACAAGACAGCACTAATTGACGTAGCGGTAGAAGATCTCTCGAAAGCGCGTATCGCAGGGATCAAAACATTCGTAGACATTACCACCATGGATTTGGGTCGGGATGTTAGATTACAGGCGGAAGTGTCGCGACGTACTGGGGTCCATATAATATGCGCCACAGGCTCATGGCTAGATACGCCTCGAAGCCTTTGGGATAAATCCCCAGAAACTATCGCATCTCTTTGGGCACGCGAGATCCACAATGGCATCGACGGGACGGACATAAAGCCAGGCGTTATAAAAGTAGCCACCAACGAGACCATTTCAGAATTAGAAGAGTTGATGCTAAGATCCGCGGCGAAGACTCAGATGCAAACCGGAGTACCAATCTCTACTCACACCCCCCCATTATCTAGAGTAGGTGAAGATCAACTTAATATCTTAAAAGAAGAAGGGGCCGACCTAAAAAAAGTATATATTGGGCACGTGAACAGCACGTTAGAAAACGACTATCTGACCAAGATGCTGGATCATGGAGCAACTTTGGGAATGGATCATTTTTTCCCGGGTGGGCCTCCTGGAACACCGAACTGGGAAGAACGCACCCGTGTAATAAGAGATCTGATCTCTGCAGGCTACGGAGATAGGATTATGCTATCTCATGACTGGAACGTAGGCGCTACATCCACCCCGTGCTGGTATCTCTCCCGAGAAGAAAACCCCGATGGTTGGACCTTGGTTAGTCTAAAAGTACTTCCCCGACTGAAAGAATTGGGCGCCACAGAAGACGACCTTCAGGAGATCATGGTAAACAACCCCCGGCGGTTCTTCGGTATAGCATGACGTTGCCTATGGAATCACAGCGGATCCGGAGGTTTAAAGTTGAAATCTATGGATCTGTTTGACGAACGCAGGAAAAGGCGCGAGTCAGAACATGCACCTCTCGCAGCACGGATGCGCCCTCGAAGCTTTGAAGAATTCCTTGGGCAGACCCACGTAATCGGACCAGGCAAAGTATTACGAGAAGCAATCGAGGCAGATACTACCCCTTCACTTATTCTTTGGGGCCCCCCAGGTAGTGGCAAAACAACTCTCGCACTCCTTATCGCCAGTAAAACAAATAGCCACTTCGCCTCTATAAGCGCGGTAAGCTCTGGAGTTGCAGAACTGCGACAGGTTGTAGTCGACTCCAAAACCAGGCTAGGCCTGAACAACCAGAGAACCTTACTATTCATTGACGAAATACACCGTCTCAACAAAGCCCAACAAGATGTCATTTTACCCCACGT
>VEXF01000075.1 GCA_009391275.1 SAR202 cluster bacterium AD-804-J14_MRT_500m
GGGATCTTCTAAGTTCGACGGGCAACGTGTTGGGCGGGATTATCCGTTGCAAGACGGAGACGTCATTGAACTCCATAGTTAAACTCATCGGCTCGCGGTTGGGGGTTCCTTAAAAATCATCGTTTGCCAATAATTGGTTTCGTGCTGCTACGGAAAAGGGATGTATGATCTGTCCATTTTTGATGAATTTAGATATCTCATTGTTTAAAAACATCAGCACCGCAGTATCCAAGTTTTTAAAGGCAGTACTCTTGAGAACTTCTTGGTAGGGGTATCTGGTTTGTTTTTGTGGATCTAATTTATCGGCTAGAAACACGACTTTAGATATAGCCGACATTTCTGGGCAAGCCGTGGTATGGTGATATATACCTTGACATACGTCCTCGTCATTTAATCCTTCTCGTTGTAGCAACCCCGCTGCTACCGGGCCGTGCAAAAATAGGGGAAACTGTTCTTCCAAGGGTGTTACAAGTAGTTATAGATCTTTGGCGTAACGCGATAGATCCTTTCCTTTCATAGTCCGGCACAAGTCGTGAGCTTCGGCGCACATGGCTGTTTGCGATCTATCTAGTCGGTGAGCTAATGCCAAGGAATCACTTATATTCACCGCTCGTTGTATGTGTTTCTGCAATCCAGTCGGTAGTGACTGATTCCAGAGTGTGATTACATCTGATGGGTTGTGGTTCATTTGTTTGACGTGAGTTGTTGAGAAATATATGCGGGTTTTCTAGCAGACGAAGGGGGATAGTTCAAAAGTATTGGGTGGGATCTAAAATCCGGTTTTGACGTAACGGTGAATCTAGCTAAAATGGACACTGTTGGATTAGGCAAGTGATCTGTATTTTCTAAAGACAATCTCCTTGATTTGGGCTTGGACCTTGATATTCTGGGATTATTTAGTCGTGTGCAAAAAAGATAGGTTTTTCGAAAATCTGCCGTAGATGTAGTTTCTAAGCAAGAGCCGCCAGTGTTGTGCCACCAAGAAGGTGCATGTGCAAGTGCTCGACTGTTTGTCCGGCGTTACGACCTTGATTAACGACAATTCGATATCCGGTCTCAGCAACCGATTCCTTGCGTGCCATATCCGTCGCCAAAGAAACCATTTCACCTAATAACTTCGCGGTTGCTTCCTCGTCTGTTGATAATTGCAATACGTGTTGGCGGGGAATGATCAGAAGATGTACAGGCGCTTGCGGATTAAGGTCTCGGATCACGAAGTGGCTGGCATCTTGAAAAAGAATGTCAGCGCTGATGTCACCACAGGAAATCCGGCAAAAAATACAATCTGATCTGTGAGTCATGTTTCTGAACAGGACCTATCGTGTTAATAACTGAGAAAGTAGATATCTATGGTAGCGTGTATCTCCGTATTCTTGTTCTTGGACTCGTGCTTTTCGAGTATATAGTTGAAGATCGTGCTCCTTGGTAAAACCAATAGCCCCGTGACACTGGTGTGCGAGAGAACAGATACGCAGGTAAGCATCGCTGATCCAGGACTTTGCCAGTGATACCTCTCGGTCTGCTGGGTTTTTTTGTGCGAGCATCCACACCGCTTGATAAGCTATATTTCGACAGCCTTCAGCATCAGTTGCCATGTTAGCGCAGTGATGTTGTACACCTTGAAAAGTGGCGACCGGACGTCCAAATTGCACACGTTGTTTCAGGAAATCTAAAGTCATGTCCAGCACGGCGTCAGATCCCCCGACCATTTCTATGCATTTTGCTGCTGCTGCTCTCTGAAGTGCTCTGTCTAATATGGGCCATCCCTTTCCGATTTCACCAACCACAGATGAAGATGGTATTCGAACGCCTTCAAATGTAACCTCATATTGTTTGTCCAATCCCAGAGATTCGTGTTTTCTGATGTTCAAACCTTTGGCACCATTTGGCACTATCGCCAACGTGATGTCTTCTTGAGGAATGTTATCGGTGCAAGCTCGCGCGGCTACGATGATATAATCCGCCACCTTGGCGTCTGGGACAAACAATTTGGTCCCTTCGATTACCAATTCCTCTCCATCGATACACGCACTGACTTGAATTGCATCAGGACTATAGGCGCTAGATTCCTCGGTCAGCGCTAGGGTCATCATCGTCTTGCCTTCGGAGATTCCAGGAAGGAACTCGGCTTTCTTTGCTTCGTCTCCTCCGTCTAAGATTGTCAGTCCCCCGAGCACAACGGTCGAGAAAAATGGACCGGGGGTTAAAGCTCGACCCATTTCTTCTACGAGTACAGCCAAGTCCATGAAATTTCCACCTGCTCCGCCATATTCTTCAGGAAAGGCGAGGCCGAGCCAGCCTAAATTCGCCATCTCACTCCACAATTCCCCCAGACTCCCATCATCGGCATTTTCGAAGTCGCGGACCAAGCTTAATGGACATTTCTCCGCAAGCATTTCGCGTGCGTGTATCGATGGAGAGGAATTGGTAATCGAAGGGACCAAATTGTTTGTCCCAGACGCCAAGGTGGCGGATTATATCATCGTAGCCGCGCGAGCTT
>VEXF01000076.1 GCA_009391275.1 SAR202 cluster bacterium AD-804-J14_MRT_500m
GTCACCTCTGGACTTAAAGCTATTCTAAGTGGCAGCATCTTATCCAGTCATGTTCGTAGCATTTTCGGATGTGAACTTGATGAAGATTCGAACGGGAACATTTCCTGGCCAAAACGTGTTGTTAGTCATACAGGTAAAACTCAATATCTCTTCCGAATAACCAAGGGGTTGGACTATCTGGACTTGGCGCGAGATGTTAACGACCACATGCCTGATGATGAACGCAGGATTCCTTTCCGGAACATGATATATATCGGAGATGGTCCTACAGACGTCCCTTGCTTTGCGGTCATTACCAGTCGTGGCGGTAAGGCTTTGGCGGTGTATAACCCATTGAGCCTGGCGTCTTTTAAGACATGTATGGCTTTAAGAGAAGCACAACGAGTGGATGAAATAGCTGAAGCTGACTACCGACCCAACACGCATCTGCATCGGCTTTTAACCCACATGGTAACCCGGATAGCTGACCAAATTGTTCAAGATAGAGAATCAGTCCAGAGAAGTAGGACAATTCAAGCACCTACGCATATTTAGATTATTATGACGATCAAAACAGGCCGATATATCATTCTCACTGGATTTTCAGGAACAGGGAAATCAGTTATAGGCTTTAAAGTAGCGGACTTCTTGGGCTGGGAATTCATAGATACAGATTTGGAGATCGTCCGCAAAACAGGAAAAGATATAAATGCTATTTTCAAAGAGGACGGAGAAACGGTATTCCGTCGTCTTGAAAGAGAAGTACTTTCGAAAGCCTTCAATGGCGCCAACCGGGTAATTGCCACCGGCGGTGGTGTAATGGTGGACCCTGCTAATCGATCTAAGGTATTACAAGAAGGTCTTGTAGTGTGTTTGGAGGCCACTCCTGAGATTATCTGCAGACGACTTGATGTTGATCATTCTTCCCAAAACCCAGAAATACGGCCACTCCTTTCAGATTCAGATGGTTTAGATCAAATTCGCATTTTAAAGTCTAGTAGACAATCTTGTTATGGCCATTCCCATTGGACTGTACAAACGGACCTTTTGTCAGAGGATCAGGTGACATCCGAAGTTCTGAGAGCATGGAATCTTTTGCAACCCAAGATATATGCAACTCTTTCGACAGACCCACTTTTGGCGACAACTGTATCCCATTCATCCGGAAAATATCCCATTCTTGTTGGATGGGGTATTCTGGAACAACTGGGAGATAGGCTGACGGAATCTGGTATAGACGGGCCCGTCTTTGTAGTCACTGATTCTAATGTTTTTCCAATATATGGTCGCCAAGCTCAACGAGCCTTACAGAGGTCTGGTATAGAAGCGCACTTCTACGTGATACCCCCAGGTGAAGAAAGTAAAACTCTATCTATGGCATCAGAAATCTATCAGTTTTTAGTTCACCGCCGAGCAGAGAGACGTAACACGATTATAGCTATAGGTGGTGGTGTTGTCGGGGATTTGGCAGGATTCGTAGCAGCAACATTTCTTAGAGGACTAAAGTTCATTCAGGTCCCGACGAGTATGGCAGCCATGGTAGATGCTTCAATAGGCGGAAAGACAGCCGTGAACCTGCCGCAAGCAAAAAATATGATTGGGGCATTTTACCAACCTCAGATGGTTTTGGCCGATATCAAAACCTTGACTACGTTGGGCAAACGTGAGTTGTCTGAAGGTTGGGCGGAGGCTATAAAACATGGATTTATTTTAGATGCTGACCTAGTTACTATATTTGAACAAAACGCGGAACAATTGATGAATTTAGACAGAGATATCTCCGCTGAAGTCATTCGCCGAAGCATGATGATAAAAGCTGAAGTGGTTTCCCACGATGAACGTGAAACTTTGGGGCGCAGAATCTTGCTCAATTACGGGCATACCATCGGGCACGCATTGGAAGCCTCTACATCCTACGATACCTATATGCATGGGGAGGGGGTTTCTGTGGGCATGATGGGAGCAGCTGAAATTAGCCGGCGCATGGGATTGATCGGCGCAGATGATGTATCGCGTCAACGAGATCTGCTCGCACGTTTTAACCTTCCGGTACGGCCAACAGACATGGACATAGAGACCTTAGTATCAGCGATGTCCCTCGATAAGAAAACGGTCGGTGGAACAGTTCGATGGGTCTTACTGGACAAGATTGGACAGGCTATTTCTAGCAGGGATGTTCCTCCTAAAATCGTTCATGATGTCCTGCAGAACCTGGCTACTGGAGGATAGATGGCGAGGAACTAAGGCTTAACCATGTTATTA
>VEXF01000077.1 GCA_009391275.1 SAR202 cluster bacterium AD-804-J14_MRT_500m
GCTGTTGGCTTAGGATTTGTATTTTTTGCAGCGGTGGCTTTCTTGGTTACCGTGATTCCATGGCAACTGGGACAAGTGTCGATTCTAGTGGTGACAGGGGTGTCGGTGGCGGCCGCGACTATCCTGCTGTGGTTGCGGGGCAAGGATCAATTTGCTGTTGTTCATAGCGAATCCACTTGGAAAGAAGTGGTTGTTTCAGGAAATTTGACGTTGCGGAAGTCAACATCAGGCATAACGAGGTTGCGGATAGTAAAAATCATTCCACTACTCGTGATCTTTGGAATTGGATATTGGATTACGTTTATGCCGCACGTAGATTACCGGTTACCGATCCACGTTGATGAATGGTTTCATTTGACATATTTCAAAGCGATACAAACGGAAGATAGTATCCTTGCTGTAGGGGTTCCAGCATATGATTTCCCGAATCCTGACACGGGGAGGATCACACCTGGGACCGGAGATCTAGAGCCTGCCTTCCATCTGATTTGGGCTGGTTTTCAATCTGCTACAAACGTTGGGTGGTTTGTATTATTCAGATTCGTTCCTGGTGTGATATTTGTATTCACATTGATGTCAATCTACACCTTGGGGTCAAAGAAAGGTTATGGGCTTGAGGCTGCGATATTGTCTTTAGCGATTCCGACAACAGTGTCGGTACTTGGCCCTAGTTTATTTGTTCCAGTTTCTATAGGCCTATTACTGTTTTCTGTAGCTCTCGTATTAATCGTTTATGATTATAGTTTTCCTGGCTATTTGGTGCTTCTCGCGCTAGCTATGCTCCTTCCTTTTGTTCATTTCCCCACTGCTGTTGCGCTGGTTGTCGTGGGGTTGCCTTTTATCGCGATCAGGATTGTTAAAAAAGGGAAATCTGCATTAATCCCCTTTGCCATCATAGTGGTGCCTATGTTGGCAGCCTTTCCTATGATTTTGTCTGTTGTCCCTGACCTAGGTGGATCTTTAATCCAAACGGTGCACATTCCACATTACCTTCCATATCTTCCCGATTATCTTTTGATGTGGGGCTACCCGTTCTTGGTGTTGTTTGTCTTGGGGATAATTTTGATGACGATGAAGCCTGAGGTATTTGGGATCAGTTTGGTTGCCACGAGTTTATTTCTTTTGATCCACAATTACGCGTTTGCCTCTTGGGGGATAGGACTGCAGATCTTGTACCATCGTGGGCCGTTGTATTTGACAATTCTTGCAAGCATTATCGGTGGCTACACGCTTTGGTGCGTCAGAGTTTGGATTTATGAAGTCATTTGCCGACGCCTTCTTGCTGGGAGTCAGGCAGGTGGCGTTATGTTGTCGATTGTTCCTGTAGCTTTGGTTTTAGGTGTAACGATGTATATGACCATAGACCGACATTCTCAAGAACCTTTTTACCATATGATTAACTCTAAAGAAGCAGAAGATTTCCAATGGATTGAAAAGAATATCCCTGATTGCTATGACACCGCTGTTCTCGATCCATGGAAAGCGACGGCGTTTATGGCTGTTACTGGTCGAAACGTTTTTGTGCGAATTCACCATGGTCCTGGAGCAGAAGCGCAATTGGCATATACATTTTTGTCCCAAGGTGCTTCTGACACAAAATTCCTACAAAATAACCAGATTTCACTCGTATATTCTTCACAAGAGGTGAACAATGAAGACCTTGAGCAGATCGCAGAAGGCATTTATGTTTTAAATGGGCATGCATGCTAGCAGATTTCAGGGCGAGCAAGATTATCCGGTGAAATGGTTTGGATTTTCGGTAATGAGTTTATCTTGGCATCACAAAACACCCCTGAGTTTATCGCCAATGGCGACGTTTGGTTGACTGTTCAACTCCTCGAAAATAAAATAGTTGGCGCCCACAGTTGGTTATGGTCGATGTCATTAACGATAGCCATAAGCGTCTTTGGGTCTATATTCTCGAGTTTTGTAACCTAGAACTGGTATTAATCCCAGGAGGATCAAGCTGAAGAGCCAAAGTCAGAATCAATCAAGAGAGCCCATAGCTATCTACGATGCATATCGCAAAGAGTTGAAAGACATCTTAGATAGCATAAGCGACGCTCACTTGGAACCCCTGTTGTCTGTTCTGCGTGAACGCCGGGATTCCGGGGGTCAAGTGTACATAGCAGGGAATGGTGGCAGCGCCGCAAACGCATCCCATGCGGCTACGCATCTTCGAGAATGCGGGATAAAGGCAATATGCCTGAATGATAGTGCATCTCATGTCACTGCCATCGG
>VEXF01000078.1 GCA_009391275.1 SAR202 cluster bacterium AD-804-J14_MRT_500m
CCTGCGATCGTTGTTCGGTGATACACTATTCTCCCCGCCTATCCGGTGCATGTGGCGCGAAGGAGTCGCGGTTTTGTCTGACCATCAGTATTTTACGATTCTGAAAACCCCAGAAGTGAAATCATCGTATCTGCTTATGGCCTTCCGAGGATGGCCGGATGCTGGAGAAGGAGCTTCTGGAGCTCTTCGCTATCTGTTAAAAAGACTAGCCGGAAAGAAAATGGCCGAGATGGATCCGGAAGAATTCTATGACTTCAGTCAAGTTCGGCCTCATATCAAATTAAAAGGTGATGGGGTACGTGAATTAAAGTGGCCAACTAATGAAATCTTCTTGCAGGACGCACATAGTCAGTCGGATAATTTATTATTCTTTTTAGGTATGGAGCCCAATTTGAAGTGGCGAACCTATTGTGATGCTGTATTAAACTTAGCTGTGGAGTCCGGCGTCCATACGGTGGTTCATTTGGGGGCGTTGCTAGATGCAATTCCACATACGAGAGATCTGGTTATGACTGGATCTACCACTGATAGTTCTCTGCGCGAAAGGCTTTTGAAGTTGAACATTCGATCCTCCGGATATCAAGGACCCTCTGGGATTTCTTCTGCGATGATGGAACGTTGTACGGAAAAGGGTCTCAAGTTCGTTTCACTTTGGGGTCATAGCTCTCATTATCTTCAAACGTATCCTAACTACAAAGTCACCTATGGCGTCGTAAAGACCGTATGCCGTGTGCTTGAACTAGAAATGGATCATAGAGAGTTGGAGGCTGCAGCTTCCGTTTTCCAGCAGGAAATGCACAAGGTCGTTGAGGAAGACTCTCAACTAAGATCATATGTAAACAAATTAGAGACGCGTTTCGATCAAGCTCTTGTTTCCCTCGCAGAAATGCCCAACCCTGAGGAAATGGTTCAAGAACTTGAACGTTTTCTGAAAGACCAGCGGGGCGGATCCAACGGCGGATAGATTAGCTCTTGAACTTCATCTTTGCGGCATGCCAGTTCTCTTGACAGCTTAATCGGCCATGGCTACACTCGCTTCGCACTTTCTCGGAGGCGTGTCTATGACTACCAATTGTCCAGTTGACATAGAAGCATTAAGGAAAAAGTACATTGGCCGAAAAAGCACGCCCAGCGTGCTAGATATAGAGAAAGGCCACATCATCGCATTCGCCGAAGCAATTGGAGATCCTAATCCGATGTGGAACGATGAGGAGGAGGCTCGAGGACTGCCCCTCGGCGGAATGGTTGCATCTCCTACTTTCTTGAGATCATCTCGGACTGAGAGCATGGAAATTGCCGATGAAACTCCATTCAAAAGAATATTGGATGGTGGTAGCCAGTGGGACTATTATGAACCAGTGCGTGCAGGGGATAGGATTAGTGTCGTTACTCGGGTTGATGACTTGGTAATTCGTTCAGGTAGTCTAGGATCAATGCTATTCGTTAGTCTTGTCGCTACATATACCAATCAGTTCCAAAGAGTCGTGGCTACCCAGACGAGCACTCTCATTCGATATTAGACGGGGCTGCTGATAATTATGGCGACACTCGGTCGTGGTTAAAATGAAAAATAAACTTTGGTGAGATTGATATGTCTGGACTACTTTATTGGCAAGATGTTAGCGAAGGAATGGAAATTCCGTCCCTGATAAAAAATCCGACCACCAGACAGTTGGTTAAGTACGCTGGTGCATCTGGTGATTTCTACGAGATACATTACGATACAGAATTTGCTCACAGTACAGGACTCCCCGGGGTTATCTTACACGGCGCCCTCAAGAACGCTTTCTTGGGTCAATTAATGACCGATTGGATAGGACCAACGGGGGTGTTGAAACGTCTCGGATGTCAATACAGAGGTATGGATCGTCCTAATACTCCGATAACTTGCAAAGGCGTTGTTACACGTAAGTATCAAGAAAACGGGGAATATCTTGTAGATTGTGAAATTTGGACTGAAAATCAGGACGGGGAACGTACTACTCCGGGAACTGCGATTGTAGCTCTCCCTTCGCGTGAGTGCTAATTACCGCAAATAGTAGTAGATGAGACGTATTATTCGTAATTTTCGTTCACATGATGAATGGTATACCGTCTAGTTGGATGGCGACGACGTTGAAATAATCCCATTAGGGAAAGGAGACAACATGTCTGGGGTAATGGAAGGGCAAGTTGGTATAATCACGGGTGCCGGACGTGGTATTGGCAGAGGTGTTGCCATACTGATGGCTCAGGAGGGTGCTAGTGTCGTGGTGGTGGATCCTGGTGTAGATGTAGATGGCACTGGTGGATCCAGATCTATAGCTGATCAGGTTGTTAAAGAGATCGTGGATGGGGGTGGATCTGCCGTTGCATGTACAGAATCGGTAGCGA
>VEXF01000079.1 GCA_009391275.1 SAR202 cluster bacterium AD-804-J14_MRT_500m
AAACTTCCCTGTAACAACCCCCCAAACCCAGTCCGGCACAAAGCACCCCGGGCTCCCGGTGCGCCCGCCGCAGCTTTCGCAGCGGAGACGGCGATCGATGAATTGGCTGAAAAATTAAATATAGACCCACTGGATTTGCGGTTGCTTAACGCAGCCCAAGAAGGGACTAGGCGTCTAGCCGGGCCTGTGTTTCCACGGATTGGTTTCATCGAAACTGTCCAAGCTGCTAAAGATCATCCACACTATACGGCCCCATTAAAAGGCCCGAATCGCGGCCGGGGTGTAGCTGGCGGGTTCTGGTTCAACGCTTCTGGCCCTGCAGCAGTTAGTGCGAGTGTACATGCTGACGGAACCATTAGTCTTGTGGAGGGTTCTCCTGATATCGGAGGCCATCGGGTTGCTGTGGCAATGCATATGGCTGAGGTTCTGGGAATACCAGTGGAAGACGTCCACCCAACAATAGGAGATACAGATTCAATAGCGTTTACATCCATGACTGGTGGAAGTGGTGCGTTAATGAAAACTGGCATGGCGGCATATGAAGCAGGTAAGGATATTAGGCGGCAACTTATTGAGCGAGCTGCGAAAATCTGGGACGTCTCCGAAGACGATGTCGACATGGTCTCTGGTGTGATTCAGCACAAATCGGATCCAGAACTGCGGTTCCC
This sequence comes from SAR202 cluster bacterium AD-804-J14_MRT_500m, assembly GCA_009391275.1. The sequence continues at coordinate 669 of VEXF01000079.1, forward strand.
ATTCAAGGAGCTTGCGTCCATGCTTAATGCTACCGGAGGACCAATCGTAGGAAGTGCTGGTGTTGATCCTAAGGGTGTCGGAGGAGCTTTTGGTGTACACATTGCAGATGTTGAAGTAGATCCAGAAACCGGGAAGATTCAGATCCTCAGATATACCGCGGTGCAAGATGTTGGTACAGCTATACATCCTTCCTATGTGGAAGGCCAAATACAAGGGGGAGCTGTTCAGGGAATAGGTTGGGCTCTTAATGAAGAGTATGTGTACAGCAAGGATGGCGTCATGGCTAATCCGACCTTTCTGGATTATCGAATGCCGATAAGTTTGGACCTACCTATGATCGACGCGGTTTTGGTGGAGGTGCCAAATCCAGGTCACCCGTATGGGCTTCGGGGTGTTGGAGAGACACCTATAGTTCCACCTATGGCCGCAATTGCTAACGCCGTATACAATGCCCTTGGGATCCGTATGAACAAGCTGCCTATGTCCCCGGGTACAACCCTCGAAGCAATTTGGGGTGAAGATAACGCATTGTAATCTAGCTAGCGTGGTATCTTGGGCTGTAGGCATAATATGGCCTCATTACCCGATGCTTCTATCAGTTACTTCATCAGCTAATGTGAAGGCTCCTTAGGTAAACAGGTTTCTTATGGTTAAAGAAAGGGAATTACGTAATTGGCTAGAGTTTTTATTCCAACAATGCTTCAGAAGCTCTGTGGAGGCGTCAAAGAGGTTGATTTAGAAGCACGAAACATCCGGTTGGTTATTGATGGGTTAGAAGATTTATTCCCTGGGATGAAAGAACGGTTAGTTGAAGATGGCAGACTTAGACCTAGTTTAGCCGTTGCTGTAGACGGTGAGACTAGCAGGATGGGATTGTTGGAAAAAGTTAGCAATAACTCAGAAGTACACTTTATACCAGCTATAGGTGGGGGACTACTTTAGGTTGTCTATCGTAACGAACTAAAAAGGATCTCATACTCTGATGAGAACCTTTTTGAAGACCCTTTATGAACGCTTATTTTTGGTACGGGATCAGCTAACTTGGTTCTGTTGTTAGTTAAACCTGTACAATTTGGCTGCGTTCCCACCTGCAATTAGTGCAGCTTCGTCCTCCGCAACACCTTTCATTATTCGTTCTACTATCTCTTTAGATTTAGGGAAAGTGGATTCTGGGTGAGGGTAGTCAGATCCCCACATGAGATTCTCTATTCCTATGTGGTGGCGCATTGCCACTCCCAGGTCATCTTCTTGAAAACTGATAAATGCATTGCGACGGAAGAAATCACTGGGGAGGGCGTCGCCTTTATACCTAAAGCTTGTCTGTCCTACTGGGCGATCTCTGTAGGTATCGTCGAGACGGTTCATAAAGTATGGAGCCCATCCAATTTCAAATTCAACGACGCCGACGCGCAGCTTCGGGAAACGTTCGAATACGCCCGATAATATTATTGCTCCCATAGCGTTTCTAACGTGATACTCACGATTTGTTTGCTCGACCGCATCCGCCATTTGAGTCTTTAGTTGCCAGCCGCCCTCTTTATTCCACCGAAAAGTGCCGGTGTGTAAACTTAATGGCATCTCCATGTCTTGGGCAGCGGCCCATAGCGGATCGTATATGGG
>VEXF01000080.1 GCA_009391275.1 SAR202 cluster bacterium AD-804-J14_MRT_500m
TATTAGTACATCAGCCCTCTAAGCTCTATTATTTCGTTATGCCACTAAGTATGGTGCAGGCCATAAATGAAGCGATGGCGGCGGACGGCCAGGAGATATCTCCCGATTTCGAAAAGATGGGAATGCCGGACGAACATATAACAACAACCATAGATACAACTCTCGTCGCTAAGCAGAAAGAGAATGCAGCTCTTTGTCATGTTACTCAGATATCGGTGGGGAATACTACCGATCCTTTCGAATGGCTGCCAGAAGATACCAAAATTCGCTATTTGTCTAATGAGTTCCTAGTGAGAGCTATTCCCCAAAGTGTTCGCAAAACACCAGGTCTAGAGAATGACCTATTCGCAGATCTCTCATAGTAAGTTCCTATACTGGCCCTGTAGCTTTTAACTGATCCCTACCTCGATAAGAGTTTTGGGATATTCGTCTTCGAATCATTGACCAGCCAAAACGACTTTGTAAGCATTAACAGTTAAGCTTTCTATGTTTCGTCCTAAGAGTTCAGCTCTATCTTGACAGCATGACCATTAGGTCCTAGGCTTCGGCAACAGACCGTTAAGCAAATCGCAACTTACCACGTAATTTAAAAAGATAACATGTCTCGACAACCCGCAGATCAACACATTAGCACCGTATGTAAACCAGCCGACTTCGACCAATTTTGGGATGCGGTAATGGCCCAAGCTGAAGCCACCCCACTCGAACCAAATCTAGTTCATGTCCCATTGCGCTCTACTGCCGAGATCGATGTGTACGAAGTACATTACACAAGCCTAGATCAGATACGTATAGCCGGTTGGTATTGCGTCCCAAAGAACCACCCACATCCTCTACCTGCCATTCTGCACGTGCCAGGATATCTTATGGAACCTCCAATTCCTAAGAATTGGGCTCGAAAAGGATACGCCGCTTTTAGCGCAGCTCCTCGTGGAAAACTGCGTAGTCATCATCAATTTAACCCTGGTTACCCGGGCTTGCTTACGTACAACATAAACGATCCTAACACCTACACCTATCGTGGTTTCTATATAGATGCTTGCCGAGCCATTGACTTCCTTGTCGGACGAGAAGAAGTTGACAGCAATCGCATAGGTGTTACCGGTCACAGCCAGGGCGGTGGCCTTACCATATCTACTGCGGCGCTACGGCCACAAGTGAAAGCAGCCTCTGCCGGTGCGCCTTATTTGTGTGGTTTTATGGATTCTATACAGCTAACCAGTACATACCCGTACCAAGAGATTGTTGACTACCTCAGGCTTCATCCTGAGCAACAATCGGCGGTAGAAAAAAGTGTCTCTTATTTTGATGGGGTGAACCTAGCGAGCAAAGTCACTTGTCCTATCATAGTCAGCCTAGGCCTACAAGATAACGTCTGTCCTCCCGAGACTGGCTATTCTCTATTTGAAGCCATCTCGAGTAAGGATAAACGTCTCTATGCTTACGATGGGCACGGCCACGATGCTGGTCAATTCACTCATGCAGCCATCATAGACGCTTTTTTCGCAAAACATCTCGGCCTAGGATAATAAAATGAGCCGCCCTAACCCCACTCCAAATAGACCGACTGACTTCGACGAATTTTGGACCTCCGCACTCAATCGACTGTCCAAAATTCCGGCATCCCCTGAACGCGACTCAAATCACATGCACTCGACCGATTATGCTGATATGTTCGATATACATCTCACATCAGTCGGCCCATATCGCATCTTCGCTTATCTCAGCATTCCCCATGGAACTGGTCCATTTCCGGCTCGCTATTACCTCCCAAATTACGGGAGCGTAGTCGAACCCATTCCACAGGGGAGCGCAAATGCCCAACGTGAACAATATGTAACTTTCTCGGTGGGTGTACGTGGGCAACGGAAGGCAGACCAACCTTTTAGTGCATCCTTTCCTGGTCTACTAACTACGTGCATCGAAGACCCATCCACCTATGCCTTTGCCGGTATTATTTCAGATTGCTTGCGAGGCCTCGAATATCTCGTTAGTTGCCCACAAGTAGATGCGAGTAGGATAGTTGCTATAGGAAATGACCTCGCCCTATTCACCGCAGCCCTTTCTTCCTACATAACCCACCTAGTTTGTACCCCGAAACTATTTTTTGCACCCGGAGACATAGCTCCTCAAACAGAAGAGTATCCTCTGGAAGAATTCAATGATTACTTTAGATTAAACCCAACCAAAACTGACACTGTGAACCGCACCCTTTCTTATTTTGACATCCGC
>VEXF01000081.1 GCA_009391275.1 SAR202 cluster bacterium AD-804-J14_MRT_500m
CCCATTGGCTGATGGCTCCACTATACAAGCGTCGAGCTTCCATGCGTTGAAACAAGGGGTAACACTGAAAGATTGCATAGATCTGGTATCTAGGTTAAGGCTTAAAGTTCCAAATACCCCTTTAATTCTGATGGGTTATTACAATCCGATCTATTCGTTTGGGCTCAAATCGTTTTGCAATGAAGCAGCAGATGCTCAACTAGACGGGATAATTGTGGCTGATCTCCCTACAGAGGAGTCTGAACCCTTGCTAAAGTTATGCCGGCCGGCTGGCTTGGATCTAATCCCGTTACTTGCACCCACCAGCACTGATTCACGCATTTCTAAAGCGTGTTTGGATGCTTCTGGCTTTATCTATTGTGTAAGTGTCACTGGCGTCACTGGAGCTCGTAAGGCGATACCGTCTCAGATCAATGATTTAGTGTCTGGCGTACGTAAGCACACTCAGCTTCCAATCGCCGTCGGATTTGGCGTTTCTAGTAGAGAACATATGCAGGCGTTAGGTGTAATTGCGGATGCTGTCATAGTAGGCAGCGCGCTGGTTCGGACGATACAAGATGCTGACGATGGGTGCGTAGTGTCGGAAGCAGTTCGGTTTGTTAGAGGTATACTAGGGAATGAACAGTTCGAAAATAAAGGTATCTCCAGATGACACAATGTTGGGCTATTCGTGGAGCTACAACAGTATTGTATAACACCACGGATCAGATCTTGGTCGGCACCCGCGAGTTGCTAGAGGAGATGATTCAAGTCAACCAGATCAAAAAAGAACAAATCGTGGCGGCGTGGTTCACTACAACACAAGATCTGGATGCTGTGTTTCCCGCTCGTGCGGCACGGCAAATGGGGTGGATGAACGTTGCCCTAATGTGCGCTCATGAGATGATGGTTCCTAACTCTCTGATACGATGTATCCGAGTTCTCTTGCTGGTTAATACTGAAAAGAGTCCTGAAGAGTTACAATATATTTATCTCAGAGACGCGAAAGATTTGAGGTCCCAGGGACTAGGCGATTAAGTTTCTGGTATCTCAGAAGGACGGTATAGATTCCTTGATAGTCGTAATGAAAGCAGGAAGCACTCGGGAACAAATAGAAACCGTGCAAAGCCATATCGAAGGGCGAGGGCTGCAGGGCCACCTGTCACAAGGTGAAGAGCGCACTGTGATCGGTGTAGTGGGTCAAATAAACACAGAACTCCAACCGGAATTAGAACTCTTTCCGGGTGTAGCCGAAGTAGTTCGAATTTCTAAACCGTTTAAGCTGGCTACCCGTGAATTTAAAGAAGAAGATACCGTAGTTAGAGTAGGTGACGCTGTAATAGGTGGGCCAGAACCGGTGCTGATGGCTGGTCCCTGCGCTGTAGAAAGCGAAGAGCAAGTTATGGTAACTGCTGCTGAAGTCAAAGCCCGCGGCGCTACTGTTCTCCGAGGCGGCGCCTTTAAACCCCGTACCTCCCCTTACGCGTTCAGGGGTATGGGGGTACAAGGGCTGAAGATTCTGGCGAAAGCCAGAGAGAAATATGGGTTGCCTATAGCCACTGAAGTAATGGCTACGGAGGATGTTGGCATGGTTTCTTCGTATGCTGACATGCTACAAATCGGCACGCGCAACGCGCAGAACTTCAATCTTTTGGACGCTGTCGGTAAAACTGACAAGCCGGTTCTACTAAAAAGAGGCTTTTCATCCTCGTATGAAGAATGGCTATTGGCAGCAGAATATATTCTCTCAGGAGGAAATTCTCAGGTTGTCTTATGTGAACGCGGTATACGTACGTTTGAACAATTCACCCGTTTCACGTTAGACGTGGCGGCAGTACCTGTGATTAAAAAATTAAGCCATCTACCTATAATCATTGACCCCAGCCATGGTACCGGAAGCCGTGATCTTGTCGCTCCTATGGCATTAGCTGGAATTGCAGCAGGAGCCCACGGTGTTATCATCGACGTTCATCCAAACCCTGCTGTGGCTATGTGTGATGCCGCGCAAGCTTTGACTTTTGATAGTTTTCGGAATCTCACCGTTCAATTGCAGGCTGTAGGGAAGGCCTTAAGGCAGATCTCGGGATAGGTTGATAGGGTCCGCGGTGCTGGATCCTAGATAGTAAAAGGCAACCACTAAGAAGATATAGATAGTGGTATTGGATAATTATATTAATAAGTCAGGTTGCCACAGACGCCATTGGTTTGCGGTTATAACA
>VEXF01000082.1 GCA_009391275.1 SAR202 cluster bacterium AD-804-J14_MRT_500m
CATTGGGTTCCGTTCCTATATTGTCCTATCACTGAACTGGACGCACGAGAGATGATTCAGGAAATACGTGGTTATCATCTTTTGACTGGCTTCCGAGGATCACCTCAAGCGGATGTAGAAGCTATTGTTTCAACACTAGTCAATATCTCGGCAATGGCCGATATTCTTAGCGCCAAAGCGCCAGAACTGGACATTAATCCTCTTATGGTGCTACCGAAGAACCAGGGGGTAAAAGCCGTGGACGTCCTGTTAACATTCGGTCACTGAGATAAATGTAAGTTTCAATTACCACCATTATGTAAGCTTATGTTCGGCATCCAATTTTTGTTGGTCCCTAGCTTTACAACTAGAAGATCGGGCTAGAACCGCCTTAGCCCATTCGTCGACCGGAACATCAATCATTCGTTTACCTAATGGAACGGCTGCGGTGCCTCTTGCTACGCCTTCAGCAAACAAACGACGGACTTCTTCGTAATATCCAACTAAATTTTCGCCAGGGCTGAACGCTGAATTAAACGGACTTACCCAGTTAGCATGGTGAAACAACATACCTTTGAATCCCAGATCTTTGATTCTAACACCCTCCGCCTTTAGATAATCTTCCGTCAATTCAGGATGCAAGGTACTTAGGGGATGCGGTGCCCCAACTGGCTGAATGCCCCTAGATATAGATTCTGCTACGACTCTCCCTCGGGCGTATACAAAAGGATCGATGTCTAGGTTCGGTTGAATATCAATGTCTCGAGCCAAAGATGATTCATCTAGGACCACCTGGCGTATTCTGGGAACAGCATCAATAATTTCACCAACACGCCAGACTGCTTCTGCTGTTTGTAAAACAGGTATTATCTCTAGAGATCCGTTTCCTATACCACGTCGTCCTTCCATTTCTTCCAATCTAGAAGATGTGGATCTAAGCGATGACTCGTCATCTACGCCGGACAAAAGAACCCCTGATATGCCAGGCCATACAGCCGCATCTAATTGACTCTGGATATTGCTGCAATCTACAGCCAAAAACACCTCAGCTCCTCCGAATGAGGCGAAATGTTCACTAATGCGTAGCCATTTCCGCGATGCGTTGGATAATACCTCCCCGGTTGCATCCCGGAGATCAAGGGTGATTGCATCAGCGTTAAGTTTCCATATCCCATCGAGACCGGCGAAAGATCCTAAAGAAACAAGTAGATTCGTACGCCTTACTAAATCAATCATCAGCAGCCTCAGTCGCCTGCTCTAGCGCCTCTAACTTAGCTGTGTTTTTCTCATCGCAGGCATTTGCCCAGGTCAACATTGATTGTGCTCGCTTGGCCTCATAGCGATCAATGAGACGACCGTCTCGACGTCCTTCTGGCAATCCTTCATCCGATATATGATCGAAGAATTCTAGATCTTGAATGGCGGTCGTTATTTCTTTCGAGGTTGGCGTAAAGCCCTTGTTGCTTGGTTCTACTACGTTTGGATGGAGGCCGCCGCCTATATGAAACCCCATGTTGTATGTAGCTTGGGCAAGCCGTAGGGCATGATCTGGGTCACTGACGCTCCCAGACGGATTAGGCAAAAAAGGCGTGGCGATTACGTCAAGATGTTCAACTCTTGCTGCTAATTCTAATTCTCCTTTGCCATAAACAAACTGGTCGAAATCAACAAACATCTCCACCCCGAAATCGCGAGACATATCATACCCTCCACCTCCGCCGAAATCTTTAATCCGTGGGCTAGCTGCTACGATCTCGAACGCGTTAATAACCCCTAGAGCAGTCTCTACATTGGCTCCGATCTCTATTGATCCTGAAGCAATGCCCCGGGTCAACTCAAGACGAGTCAATATTTCATCAATATCTCTTATTTCTTGACCTGTTTCCGCCTTTGGATAAACGATACGTTTAAGCCCTGGCCAAACAACAGCTTCGAGATCTTCTTCAATTGTGTCATGGTTGATTCGGACGAAAATGTCAGCTCCACCTTTCGCTGCTAAGCCGATAGCGTCTTTGACTAAATCCCGTGCTTTTACTTTTTCAGACACAGGAACTGAATCCTCCAGATCCAAGATTATGAAGTCACTTCAGCGTGTCCATGCATTTACAACAAATCGTTTGTTGTTAACCGGCATTGTCAATCCAGATCGTCGAACGTGCAGTGAAGTCATATAGACCAATCGCTTCGTGTCAAAATGGTAGAAGTTAATAAAGGC
>VEXF01000083.1 GCA_009391275.1 SAR202 cluster bacterium AD-804-J14_MRT_500m
ATAGTAAGCACCTCATCGATGGCGCGCTGCCCCACTACCTGGCGCAGAGCCGCCTCGGTAGCCTCCTTCAGGGTGGTGGCTTCAGGCCTTCCCGCTGGCAGGCCCCTGATCGGGTCCCCAGGGTCGTCAACTGCAAAGAGGAAATTCCGCAAATCTACGATGCGATACTGGATCACGAGTTGGATGTCCACGATATTCAGGTCCCCTGTGATCATCAGCGCCTCGGAGGATACGTCGACGGCCTCGTCCCCACGAGATATGAACCCCAGCTCCATGCGCCGAGTCTCACGCACGGGGTATATGACACGCTTGCCGATGGGCGAGGGCCAGTACCAGTGGAGGCCGGGTTCTAGTGTGGCATCGTACTTCCCAAAGAGGCGCACGACCACCTGTTCCGACGGCCCCACAGAGTAGGTGCCACTGAGAAGCCAAAGGAGACCGACAACGGTCAGAACAATGAAGATCACAGCGCCCGAACCCCTGGCGCCTAGACGATGGAGCACCCGCTTAATGATTGCACCAACGCCGGACAGGTATTGCTCGATAGTGTATTCAGGCCCTTTTCCTGGCTGCTGCATGTTCTCTCTTTATTTCTCTGGCTTGGTGCGCCCATACGTGTCGCACATGCTAACTCTTTCCTCTTGTCTATTCCCAGCAGTATACACGCCTTATTGAGCAAGATGCTGCGTATAGATGCAACAGATACGCGCCAGATATGAATTTGGGGGTTGTTCTAGTTGTGGCGTGTTGAGGGGGCAAGGCTTAGGGATTGTTTGGTTGTGTGAGTGCTAATGCCTGACAAATTTTGAGGTACAAAAAGAAGGCCTGGGGCCTTGGGGTTTTTCACCTGGGAAGTCCAGAAAACTCGAACCCCTGACCCTCTGCTTGCAAAGCACCGTTGTGCCTAATCCCTGTGGGGCTCCCAGCCGTTAGGTTCCATTATGGATATGAAGAACTTATCTCAGATAACCAGTTTACGTAGAAGTGCACGCAACCTATGGTTTTCAGATACGGCATCTCGCAGCCGATCTATATCTTCCTTTCCCATTATGAGTGGGCTTCGCTGAAACCTGCCGTGCTGATTGTAATAGCAGAAGCGAACGCTTAGTGAACCGTCCTCAAATTCCAACAGTTGTATTGACGGTTGATGGTACTGACCTTCTACAGAAGCTTCTTCAACTACCTGGCCTTTACCCCAATGCAGATTGAAATCACGTGGGATTCGTCTTGATGCGCTTGCTGCCATTTACATCCCTTCCTTTACGTTCATCAACGGCTGACTACAGAGGACGCTATCGGGGCTTTGTGGGATACCAGCGAGGATGCTATTAAGGGGTATGAGGTTGTTGTGAGGCGCATCTCTCTGCCCTCCGATTGCACCTAATCCCTCATGGGATTCCTATCCGTTATTAGGGTTAATCCACTCCATCTGAGCCTGACGCCGGGGTCAGTATAGACGATATGATTATGTGCCATACTTAGCTTACCTGATTTTTGTCACCCCGCCTTACGTTCTCGTTGGCAGGTCCACACTGAACCGGCAAACAGTCCTAATGCCAGGACGATGAGGACTACAGCTTCTCCCAGGTGTCTACCACCACCGTCATTTATGAGGTGTTGGAGGTGAACGCCACCCCACAGTGCCAACGCTAAGGATATCAACCCCAGCGTCAGGCTAGTGGGTAATCGGGTGTGCTTTTTGTTCATCTAACCTATTCTCCAATCAGGGAAATTTATGAAATCTACCGCAAATCACTCTGTGTCATATTCTACTTGATTGGGCTGGAGCAAAAAACCACACTGCGCAAGATGCTGTGCATAGGTGCAACAGATACGAAAACTGGGGTGTGCTGCGAGTGGTTACCAGCATATCCGCACCGTAGATATACGCCAGAGAGGGTGATATACCTAGGTATTGGAGAGGGCTAAATGGTAGACTTGCTAGCCTATGGACATACTTGGAACTACAGTGCCCTTCATTTTAGCTCTTACGCTAATTGGGTATCTGTTAGGATCAATCCCAGTGGCTGCCATCATGAGCCGCATTCGTGGCATAGATATTTTTTCGACGGGCACCGGATTGGCCGGAGCGGCAAATGTCGCACGTAGCGTAGGTAACTGGTCTGGAGTAGCTGTCTTCGCCGGAGACACTGGCAAAGGCATGTTAAC
>VEXF01000084.1 GCA_009391275.1 SAR202 cluster bacterium AD-804-J14_MRT_500m
ACATTATGTCAATATGATAGTTTAGACAAATTTTTATGTGCCCCCAAATACAAATTCCTATCCGTATAATGCTGACCTGTTTTGGGGTTATTGCCCTGTTGGGGTGCACGGTTACTTCATCTACCCCAGACCTCAATGCGACGATTCAAGCAGCCATTGCTCAAGCATTGCCCACGGCAACACCGGGTAGATCTCCAGACATTGATGCAACAGTCCAAGCCCGGTTACAGCTAATATTGGATTCAACACCTGCCACATCTCCCACGAAAGTATCCGGAAGTCTCCTGACACCAACAGTCCGACCAGGACATACCCCCACACCAGCACCTACAACTAATCCAAATCCTAGCCTAACTCCTCAATCTCTATCTACGCCGATCCTCTCGATAGATCCGCGTCCAACCTTCACCCCCACAGCTGAGCCTAAACTAAACCTCGAATCGGTAGTGGAACTCGTACGACCATCGGTAGTTAAAATTGAAACTGACCTAGGCACGGGTTCGGGTGTAATATTCGAGACCATAGATTCAAGCAGCGAAGGTCTAATACTAACCAACTACCACGTTATAGAAGGCTCTGCCATAATTGGGGTCGTTGTCGAAGATACCACGACATATTCTGCAGTAATAACTGGTATGGACCGAGTCAAAGATATAGCGGTGCTGACAATTTGCTGTTCTTCTGATTTCAAGTCGCTGAATTTCGGCAACTCCCTGGAATTATTGCCTGGGGCGGACGTGACAATAATGGGATATCCGCTAGGTCAGTTTGATATCGCATCTATATCTAAAGGTATTGTATCTACCATTGCATTTGAAGATGGTCCCAAAAGATGGGTTATTCACACCGATGCCGCTATGAATCCGGGGAATAGTGGCGGCCCATTGCTCTCATCAACAGGAGACATACTAGGTATAGCGACCTATGGCGTTAGAAAATCTAGAGAAGGTGTATCTGTAGAAGGATTCGGTTTCGCTATTGCGGAAGAGACCATCACCGATATCTTGTCAAACTTGAAATCCGGATCTTCCACTGGCGTTCCCGTCTCTACAACGGAAACGACGACGGTGGCCGCAACAGAGTATTCGAATAATAAACATTGGTACCAGATCCAGGTCCCAGAAAACTGGGAAATAGATAACAACAACGCAGATGCCGTTGCCATGTGGGATCCTAAAACTGAGGCAACGATCTGGATATCAGTCACACAAGTTGATCCAACCTCTTATCCAACTCTTGACGCTGCAACCCTTGGATATAGCCCTATCCCAAGTTCCAATATGACGCAGTGGAGCATTGAATCTAATAGACGCATTCGTGCAACCGACATCATCCCTGCCCAAGAATATATTCTAACCTACAGGATCTCAGGCACAAAAAACAAAGCCGTTGAGCATTGGTATCTTTTGGGGAGTAATCTCGTTAGAGTGGAAGCGTTGGCCTCTATCACCGTCTGGGAAGATACCCAATTCTCAGCTGTTCAAGAAACCCTAGAAAGCACCTTGAATTCGTTTAAGCCCGAAACCTACATCAACGCAGATGTTGGATATTCCCTGGCCCATCCTGACGACTGGATCCAATCAGTGCCAGGAGACTCATATGATTACAAAGCGTCAAGCCCTGACATATCGGGTTCAACAGCACAGATCTACGTCCAGTTAAACTCCAGTGAGGGTTACACCAACGTCCAGGAGTATGGCGAACGATCTTCTGTGGCAGATTCTCAGATTTTATCCCGCAGTACGGTATTTTTAGGACGCCCTAATCCGAGTTATCAAATCGAATATTTACATCCTGTAGACACAGTGACATATCATGGCATGGTTCTTATAACGCTCGTGGGAGATTACGCAGTTTGGGTATTCGCTGATATCTTACAAGCCAGCTGGCTAGAACTCCGGACAATTGTAGATGAAATCTTTTTACGTTTCGCAATTCAATAATTAAACGGGTTATTCTTACACTCGATCCTATAACCTTGAGGTAGATTGGCAATCATCAGATCCATAACATACAATCGACCAGTTGCACATGTCTCGTCAAGGAGGATCATATGGCAGCCATGAAAATACTTTCAGCTGACTCACACATCTTGGAACCTCCAGATCTCTGGACAAGTCGTATGAATTCCGAA
>VEXF01000085.1 GCA_009391275.1 SAR202 cluster bacterium AD-804-J14_MRT_500m
CTCTAGTTCCAACATTCGTCCTGAGTTCCGCTTCACAAAGAAGTGGTGGAATGGTTTCGGGAAGTTTGCAAAGAAATGAATATCACGTACATCCTAGAAGATTAATATGACCTCCACTGCTTATGATGTGGCAGTTGTCGGAGGTGGAATTATAGGCCTTGCCTCCGCTTTCCAACTGATAAAACGTTTTCCAGGTACCAAAGTTGTGGTGTTGGAGAAAGAAGATGAGTTGGCCTGGCACCAGACAGGTCACAACAGTGGTGTTATACATTCCGGGATATATTACCGACCAGGGTCATGGAAAGCACAGTTCTGCGTCAGGAGTGTTGAAAGAATCAAAAGCTATTGCAGCGAGAAAGAAATAACTTTTGATGAATGTGGGAAGGTAATCTTGGCCACGAAAGAGGATGAGGTTCCTAGGCTAAACGAGCTTCTGAGACGCGGTGTGGAGAATGGGGTACCTGGGTTGGAGATGATAGGTCCAGAGCGGTTGAAAGAATTAGAACCTCATGCCTTCGGCATAAAGGCATTGTATGCACCTAAAACCGCAATCGTTGATTTCACCAAAGTTGCCAAAGCGTATGCTGCAGACTTCAGGGAACAAGGCGGTGACATCCTACAAGGATGGAAAGTAGATCGAATTCGGAACTCAGGACGAATGTTGGAACTAGAGACATGTTCCGGGACTATTCAATCCAAAGGGTTGATAAATTGCGCCGGATTGTATGCGGATCGGATCGCTAGGATGATGGGTGTACTTCCCGGGATGAGGACATTACCTTTTAGAGGTGAATATTATGTCCTAAAACCAGAGAGTCGTCGATTGGTAAGTGGGTTGATATATCCTGTGCCAGATCCGCGATTCCCGTTCTTAGGCGTTCATTACACTAAGCGCATAACAGGTGAGGTAGAAGCTGGCCCTAATGCAGTATTGGCCTGGTCTCGGGAGGGATATAAGAGGAACTCTATTAATTTCACTGACTCATTGAGTACGTTGACATACCTGGGGTTCTGGCGCATGGCTGGTCGGACGTGGAGAATGGGTATCGGAGAGGCCCATCGCTCTTTGATGAAGAGTGTATTTGTGAAGGATCTTCAAAAACTTATTCCAGAGATTCGTTCGGAAGACATAGTGACGGGAGGTGCTGGGGTAAGGGCACAGGCAGTTAGTGACAATGGCAGGCTACTTGATGATTTCAGCATTAAAGAAACGGAAGATGCTATCCATGTGTTGAATGCACCTTCTCCTGGTGCTACGTCATCGCTATCCATAGGGGATTATATTGTGGGTATCGCAGGGGGAAAATTTAGTCTGAAGAGCTAGTTATCACGGAAATATGGCATAACCCCTTCGGCAAACAGATTCATTGATCGTTCTACTTTTTCGCGACTCAGGTCAGGTGGAGACATGCTAAGTATCAAATTTTTGACGCCTACATCTCGAATCTCGGCGATCCGCTCAGCAACAGACTTTGGCGATCCAGCGATAAGGTAATCGTCGGGAGAAATCGCTTCTGGTGTTGGGACGTTTTCAACGTAGTTTGTGGGATTAAGGCTTTCTCGGGTGTCTCGAATATGTTTTCTGTCCAGCTCGAAGGCGACCACTCCTTCTTCCATGGCTTGTGAATCCGAATCAGCTACGTAAATCATCTTTCTAAACCAGATATCATTCATGGCATGTTGGATTTGTATGTCGTTATATCCGGCATTCCCCATGGTATTTTTGTACAGACGCAATCGCAGGTCAAAATCTTTTACAGTGTAACCCCCGGCCAGAACTGGACGGCCAATTTTAGCCATTTCTATCATTGAATCTGTGCCGATGCAGGATCGAAGCAACGGAGGATGTGGTAATTGGTAGGGTCTGGGACGTGTGCTAGGGACGGTCACTTGCCAATATTTACCATCGTATATCAGATTGTCGGCCGTCCAGGATTTAACCAACAGATCTTCGGCTTCGGTCAGCCGCTGCCGACCTTCTTCCATTGTTATCCCGAACCCTGCGTATTCCATTGATATCCCCATTTAAACCCGCCAGATAATCTGGAACAAATCTGGTAGCGCTGTACCGATCTTTGGGATCATGCCCCGCGATAGCTTTCAAAGTGACGGCACAATCAGTTACGGA
>VEXF01000086.1 GCA_009391275.1 SAR202 cluster bacterium AD-804-J14_MRT_500m
CTCATATCCACTGTAATAATCTTCTAACATGATGGAAAGATCAGGCTTTGACAGTAAGTCAGTGTTGACGATTGTTCATAGGACATAGATATTCCCAATAAGATAGCTATTTTCGTACCACAGAGCTGGTGCATAGTCGGGACCCCTGATCCTAAGTTGGTTATTGCATTAGGTTCGGCACGGGCCAGGGTCTCTCTTTGATGATGTCGGAAAAGGTTCTGCCTTTTCTCAATTCAGATCTTACCCAGTCTTCCCACGCATCTTTTTCTTGGCAAAACGCTAGGTATAGTTGGGCGTCGCTAGGTGATGCAACCATTACTCCGTCGTCGTCTGCAAGAATCAGATCTCCAGGATTTACACCTATACCCCCCACAGAAACCGGGATGTTTACCGCTCCTTCAGGGATGTCCCAAGGTTTTATAGTCATTGCCGTTACCCCTCGGGCATAGGCTGGGAACTTCAGTCTTTGCAACGCTTCCTGATCGGTTATAACGCCGTCGCTAACGATCCCCGCTATCCCATACTCTATAGCACCAAGTGCGGCTATTTCCCCAAACGTTGCGTGCCTTTTGTCGCCACCACGGTTTATTACCAAAACGTCGCCGGGCTTTGACACTTCTAGTGCTTTTCCTACCGCAGCAGCGGTTTGTGGTGAGGTTTGCACTGTCAGAGCAGGACCTACCAACTTGACGGGACGCCATATGGCTTTAATCTCTCCATCCATTCCGCCTTCTAAAGCGTGGCCTAATGTAGCAGGAACTATGTTCTTGTATGCCTCGATTGTCTCAGATGATAGTGTATCGTTTCGTGGATAAACGTTGATCACGTTGATCTCCCTTAAATGGTTAATTCTTCTGGATCCGCTTGACTCTTAAGGGTACTTGGGGCTGAATCACTGCTCTTGTTTGTATTTAGTTGTTGTTCGACTTGGCGCAGTTTACTGAAGTCATTTCGGAAACCTTCTGCAAGCGCGCGCCTGTCTGTTCCATGTAACACGACGCGTGCTCCTTGTTCCATCCAATAGGCTGAGAGGTCGGGGGTTTGGTGATGCACCAATACGGGAACCCCTTTTTGTTCGCAAATGTCAATTATTAATTTCACAGTTCTTTTGTATACGTCGCTATCGTAGCCATCTGGTACACCTAAAGAAATGCTCATATCATTTGGCCCTACGAATATAGCATCAATGCCTCGGACCTCTAGAATGTTCGGAAGATTGTCCACGGCAGTTTTACTTTCGATTCCGATAATCGCCACATTGTTTTGGTTCCGGCGTTCCAGGTAACTTTTCGTCTCCGGGCTGATGTGATTCTCGTTGTCTATCACTTGTCGAGCGGACGCGCCTTTGAGTGGCCGTAATTTTACAGCTGCGATCACCTCTTTCACTTCGTCTATGGTCTCGCAATAAGGTGCCAGAACACCTTGTGAACCTGCGTCTATCGCCATTGTCACATAGTGAGAGCTTGGGATAGGCACCCGCACAATGGGGACGACGGTCGACGTATTCATCATCGCCAGATAATCCCCTAATTCTGATCTTCCCCTCGGGGTGTGCTCTGTATCGATTATTACGTAGTCGAGACCGACATTGTTCAAAACAGGGACCCATTGTGGATTCCTGCCTAGCGTTATCATGGTGCCGTATACTCGTCCACCATTGCTCAATATTGTCTTGAGTTGTGCACCGTTCATTCTGACACCGCCTTTAATTAGCATAAAAAGTCGTGTATTAGGTGGTCTCCAGATCGATTTGTAGTGTAAGCTTAATACATTCCAGATACGGCTATCCTAGTATAGCATTCGTTCAAAATATTGGCAGTGTTGTGGGTCAACGCAACTGTAGAATCCGAAGCTGTGATTTTGTCTTCCAGTGCGTTCACAATGAACTAAATTTGTTGATGGGACTAACATACTAATGTCACACGCCCACGAAAAGCGACCCGCTGTCATCAAAGGCATAGTACTGGACTTCGATGGTGTGATCCTGGATTCTAATCACCTCAAGGCGGACACTTTCAGACGTGTCTTCAATGACTATCCAGAACACGGTGAGGAAATTTTCCAACTTCACATGATTAGGGG
>VEXF01000087.1 GCA_009391275.1 SAR202 cluster bacterium AD-804-J14_MRT_500m
CCGCATATTTGGGCCTGTAGCGCGAGAATTGAGAGACAAAGGGTTTATGAGGATAGTTTCGTTAGCTGCAGAGGTTGTGTGATGAAAATACGCAAAGGCGATACAGTTCTGGTGAAAATAGGGAAAGCTAAATCGCTTCAGACCACCACGACCCGACCCGGGGAGCTAATTTTAGTGAAGGTTCCTATTCGGGCTAGTTTTTAATCGGATATTAACAGGGGAATCAATTGGTCTAGGAATTTTAATGGCTCCCTATTCGGGAGTACGGTTCTATCGTTTTGTATATTGCGGTGCTCGTCTCGCTCGTTTGAGCCCATATTTTTTACTTTCTTTAATCCGAGCGTCCCGAGTCATTAATCCTTTATCTCTTAATGGTTTCTTGAGCCCTTGGTCAAAAACAACTAATGCTCTAGCGATTCCATGCCGGATCGCTTCAGACTGAGAGTTAACTCCTCCCCCTTTAACTCGAGCTACCACATGAAATCGGCCCAAATTGCTAGTCATTTCAAGAGGTTGTTTGATGGTGTTTTGCCATATGAACCAGGGAAAAGCTTCCTCCATCGCTTTATCGTTAATCCGAATACTACCACCCTGACCCTGATACAGGCGCACTCGGGCTATAGAGGTCTTTCGCTTACCCGTTCCATAATAATACTCTTTATCTTTGTGTTCTTGAGCCAAAATACAAACTACCCCTTTTCTATCGTCTGCGACGTTTGTGCCACATGCGGATGGGCATTACCAGAGTATACTCTAAGTCTACCTAACATTTGTTTTCCTAATTTAGTCGCAGGAAGCATTCCCTTAACGGCCAACGTAAGAACTCTCTCAGGATTACTTTCCATCATCTTTTTCAACGAAAAAGTTTTAAGATTTCCGGTATATCCACTGTGTCGATAGTACATCTTTTGGGACAACTTCCGTCCGGTGACCCTAGTCTTAGCTGCATTTAATACAATAACGTGGTCTCCGCTCAATACATGAGGCGTGTAAGTACATTTATTCTTACCTTGTAGTGTTGTCGCTATCCGGGCCGCCAACCGACCCAGAACCTCTCCTGTAGCATCTATAACCTGCCACGAAGATGTGGAGTCTGTTGGCTTAGCTAAGTATGTCTTTGGACGTTTCATAAAATTTAGTTCTCTCCGAACGGTGATTTATCATATTCCACCTTTTCAAGACACAAACCTCTCGAAGGCAGCGCAGTAAAACTCTTGGTTCTTATTATACTACCTTCTAACATCTTTTTGATGGTGGCGACTGGAACCACCCCTTTCCCAATATCTACCAAAACCCCACCGGTTCTCAATATTTGATGTGGTAAGAAGGCGTTAGCTTTCACTTCAAACAGAACCATATCTCCTTCTCGCCAAACTTCCCAATGCATTATTTTACGCACTGGGGATCTACCTTGCGGAAGCTGTGAGCAAAATGCAGAGAAATTATGTTCGCCAACCAGCATCGAAGAAGCCTTCCCCATTGCGGTTTCATCCAAAGAATGTCTTATCCAACCACTATCCTTTTGTAGCAAAGGGGATTGTATTTCACGATTTAGAACATTGTATCGATAGGTGCGAGATAGAGCGTTTCTTCGTGAATGGAACATGTCAGGTACTTTTGCTAATTTCTGAACTTTAATGTCCCAAGGCAAGTAATAGTTCAAACCGCGAATCCAAGTATTTTCCAAGAAACAGGATTTCGATATAAAATCGACTACTTGTCCTTTCGCATGGACACCAGCATCCGTACGACTAGCGCCACGCACTCTGACTACTTCACCCGAAAAACTTCGGATCGCTGTTTCTAGCTCATCTTGGATGGTAGGAACGTTTTTTTGGGATTGAAACCCGTGATAATTCCCCCCATGGTATTCGAGAACAAGGGCCAGTCTTGCGACTGCTCTATCTGATGTTGCCATATCATCAGACCTATTATACGAGTTCGAGTTGAGCTTGAGGAGCCGCATCCCCTTTCCTGGGAGCTAGCTTTATAATCCTAGTGTACCCACCAGCGCGGTCGGCATATCTT
>VEXF01000088.1 GCA_009391275.1 SAR202 cluster bacterium AD-804-J14_MRT_500m
GCCACAGCGTTGCCGCCATAAACTGGCCTACGAGCTACCATTTTTCGGGTCTCTGGTTCGATGTCCACTTCTAGGCAATCTTGGGCTAGGCCCACCCCAAGTCTTACTGCCATACGAGGGCCAATCTCTCGTCCTTGGAGGGTTCTCCCGATTAGGATTATCGAGGGAGAAGCTGTCTGGCAGATCTCTGTAACGGCTGCGAGTTGGAGATCAGCTTGATAATCTTGTAATAATGGATTATTCACTATGAATATTTGGTCGGCCCCATATGTAATGCCTTCTTGTGCGGCATTATTATCATCGGCCACAGCTAAACCTAGAGATAGTCTTTGCCCTAGGCTATTTGCAAGCGCGCGTCCCGCCGCCAGTAGTTCGCATGTCGTCGATGAGATAGAACCATCTTCCATCTCGCCTATGATAAGGACGCCATTTCCTTCGGCCATAAAATTAAAACTCCCTAAATTAACTTATCCTCGCGAAGTTTAAGAGCGAGCAGTCTTCCCGAATCTTCATCATCTTCTCCACGGATTATTTCACATTCAACCTCACTCGTGGGAACATACAAATCAAGTAGTTCAAGGTTAGGGGCGGAAGCTTCTGTATCGATTCCCAAGTCTTGCGCATTCCATATTGTGGGTTGCTTTCGGGTTGCCGCCATTATTCCTCGAAGAGTTGGGTAGCGCGGTTGCCCTAATTCGTTGCTCACGGTTACCACTGCAGGTGCGGTTGTTTCAACTATCTCGCTTCCATCCGTGACCTGTCGCTCAACTGTGATTTTTCCGCCACCTACTTCTACTTTTTTCCCGATAGTTACACACGCAAGATCTAGCAACTCAGCTACTGCGAGGGGTACTTGGGCGTTATCCCAGTCGGATGCCTGCCGTCCGCAAATTATTAGGTCATAGTCCCCTGTTTTTTTTATAGCTTCGACCAAAACTCGAGCTACCGCTAAGCTGTCAACCGTGTTCTCAAAGGCTTCATCTTGTAATAAGACGAGATTGTCGGCTCCCATGGACAGCGGTTTTTTCATGACATCAAGCGCAAAGGTTGTGCCCATGGAAATCACAGTAATTGTTGCCTCCTGGGAATCCTTTATTCTTAATGCGGCTTCAACGGCATTTTCGTCAAACCCATTTACTACCGGCGGGATGTTTGTTGGAGCGACAACCCTGCCAGCTTCACGGTCAACATTGAAGGCCGACATGGGCATTTCAGGGTCTATAACTTGCTTGGCTAAAACAACGATATTTATTGCCACTAAAATCTCCTGAATCGCTGTGTGAAAAACTTGACGAACTATAGCATTGCCTTTTTTAAGTGTCAAAACGAGTATGGTGCGCTATCCGTTCATAAGAGGATATGTTGATACAATATAGTGTATGCAATATGAACGATATACTTCATTTAGTATAATATGGTCCTCGCTTATATGAGGTCATCGGGGTCGCAGGAAATAAACAGGTAGGGTACAATATTTTCAGGATTTGCGAATGAGTCCTCGTTATCGAAAGCGTTTGTAACTTGGGAGACACATGGTGGGCTTTAGATATCGTGAGATAAGCCCAAATCTTACGCGGAGCGGTTTAGCGAAGAAATGAGTTTTTATAAAGCTGAGTATATTTGGATAGATGGTACCAAACCTACCGCTAAGCTCAGGTCTAAGACCAAAGTGGTGCCAGTAGGAGAGAGTCCTCCTCTATGGGCTTTCGATGGGTCTAGTACGAATCAGGCCGAGGGCGGTACATCTGATTGCGTGCTTAGGCCAGTATTCACGTGTCCTGATCCGCTACGGGAAGATCAGGACATCTTGGTTCTCAATGACGTTCTTTTGCCAGATATGTCTCCTCATCCGAGCAACACGCGCGCTGCCTGTGCAGAACTATCGGAAAAATTTGCGGACCAAGATCCTTGGTTCGGCATCGAACAAGAATATACTTTTTTCAAAGGCTCTAGACCGATGGGGTTTCCGGAAAGTGGGTTTCCTGCACCACAGGGAGGATATTATTG
>VEXF01000089.1 GCA_009391275.1 SAR202 cluster bacterium AD-804-J14_MRT_500m
AGACTGGAACTAGGGTTCCTGAATCAGTTCAACCTAAAATGAGTCACGAACACTTGATGAGGGTTGTGATGGGCCCTCAAACTGACTCGTTTACCGCGCAGGGCATTGCAACGTTTTTAAGTTCTATCTATAAGGTTAGTCAACAGTCGGATCGGGTGGGGTGCCGGTTGGAAGGGCCTATGATAGAACATGCTGACGGTGCAGATATCATTTCTGATGGCATCCCTTTTGGAGGGATCCAGGTCACCGGGGACGGTCTGCCTGTGGTCCTTATGGCAGACCGTGGCGTAACCGGTGGATACGCGAAAATCGCAACGATCGCTACCGTCGACTTATGGAAGGTAGCACAAGCGTTGAGTGGGGACACCATATCATTCAATGCTATAAGTCCAAAAGAGGCTCAACATAAGTTGATAGAACGTAAAAATGAACTCGCAACATTTAAGGCGGAATCCAGTAAGACGGAAAACAAACATTCCCAATTGCCACGTGTGACCCTAGATCAAGAAACTTTCGAAGTCTATAGCGAGGATGGAAAACCGTTGACTCAGAATAATCTGGCAGATACACGCATAAAGCAGCTTCGTAAAGTTGTAGTGTCTGTGAACGGTCGCGATTATACATTTGAGGTTGGGATAGAAAGAGAGAGTTAGGCAAAACCAAGTCCTTGCTCAGCGTTAGACAGAAATATCATTTTAATCGAGGTTTTGCTTCATGCTAGTCGGCAAGAATATCATCATGATTGACCCTCTAAAGTGCCTAAGCTACACTACGGCCGCTGCTAAATGGAGGAACTAATTTGTTAGAACAATTTCACGTATCTGAGACGGAAGCAGTTCGAGTTAATCACAATGCCTTACGCGATACGGTAGCGGAGATTTTTGAGCATGTGGGCGTATCCAACAAGGATGCCAGACAGGCAGCCGACGTGCTGGTTGTGGCAGACCTCAGAGGTGTAGAGACCCATGGTGTGTCTAACATGCTAAGGATCTATGTGGGGGAATATCGCAGCGGACAGATAAATCCCAGACCAAACTACGAAGTGATAAGGGAGACTCGTGCGACGGCTAATATGAATTCGGACGGAGCGTTAGGGATCATAGCTACACCGCATGCCATGGAGATAGCAATTGGAAAGGCAAAGGATGTTGGCGTGGGTATGGTAACCATATCAAACGGGCGGCATCTGGGAATGGCATCTTATTATCCTATGATGGCGCTTAAGCATGACATGATAGGAATTTGTATGACTTCATGTGGTCCTTCCGTTGTGCCGACGTACGGAGCGCTTCCAAGATTAGGGACTAATCCTATCGCGATGGCGGCACCCGCTGGACTGCAGCCTCCGTTTGTCTTTGATGCGGCCACCAGCTCGATTGCAGGAAACAAAATTGGATTGGCGAGGCGTGTGGGGAGTCCGCTTTCACCCGGGTGGCTGGCTTCTGGTGACGGAACCCCTATCATGGAAGAGATAGAAGCGCCATCTGGTGGTCATATGCCATGGTTGCTGCCTCTAGGAAGCACGCGGGAGCAAGGGTCGCACAAAGGATATGGACTAGCGACTATCGTTGATATCTTAAGCGGAATCTTATCAGGAGGTGGATACGGTATGTTTCCCGGGCGTCCCCATTTCCACCACATGGTAGCTGCGTATAAAGTGGAAGCGTTCTGTGACGTAGCAGGATTCAAAGATATGATGGACGATTTTTTGTGTCTTTTAAAAGCTACACCTCCGGCACCAGGCCATGATAAGGTCCTTGTGGCCGGACAACCCGAATGGGAAGAAGAGCAGCAACGCAGGGCTAACGGGATTCCGCTTCACAAAGAAGTGGTGGAATGGTTTCGGGAAGTTTGCAAAGAAATGAATATCACGTACATCCTAGAAGATTAATATGACCTCCACTGCTTATGATGTGGCAGTTGTCGGAGGTGGAATT
>VEXF01000090.1 GCA_009391275.1 SAR202 cluster bacterium AD-804-J14_MRT_500m
GGCGATCATTCATCTCACGAGCTGCCCTGTTGGTGAATGTGACTGCGAGGATGTTTCTAGGTGAAATCCCAACTGTGTTTATCAGATATGCAATTCTGTGTGTGATTACACGAGTTTTTCCGGATCCTGGACCGGCAACTATTAATAAGGGCCCATCGATTGTCTCAACCGCCTGGCGTTGAGCTGCGTTTAAGCCTTGTAAGATAGGGATCGTCATTTAAATTCTGGAGCTGTTGTAGATGGCATGATTATGAGCATTTTGGTAACTGTTTGCGTTGAGTTGTATCCAACATGATTACACCTGTGAATGTTATAAAACTAGGATCACAAATTTCATACCGCCATTAATACGATTCTAACATGAAGCCCTAGTGATTCCTTGAATTTAATCTAACGGGAGAATTTGATCTGAGCGATCTAGTAGTTTAGCTAATTCTGGACACCGACCTCAGAATTTAGACGTTCCTGTACCGGCCCTTTTATGTTCACAATTACCACTGAGGCTAACCCGAAAAGCACGATGAGCATCCACCATACTGAGTTATAACTTCCTGTAAAATCGTATATGTAGCCTGCTATCGGAGACCCTAGGCCTATAGTTGTGAGTGTGAGTGGAAGTACTATGCCTCTGATAGTTCCTAAGAATGTCCGGCCGAAGTAGTCTGCCCATATAAAACTGGTCACAATCATGTTCGCTCCAACTGCAAACCCGAATAAAGTGGTGGAAACAAATAGCACAACCGTATTAGAAGCTGATAGCATTAATCCGACTGAAACAACGAACCCTAAACAAGAGGCAAGTGCTACGAATCTCACGGGGATCCGGTCTACCACAATTCCCGCTCCTAATGCCATTAGTGCGGCTCCGGCTGCGTCTGCAGCGAAGGCGTAGGCGACTAATTGTTCATCGAATCCGGCTTCTATCCAATAAGGTAATCTGTGAACGTTAGTGCTGCCCATCGCGAATCCAACTAAGGCGAAGTACAACATTAGCCACCAGAAAGTAGATGTTCTGGTGGCCTGCCCTGCTGTCCAAAACGACTCCAATCTAGAGGTTTCCTGACCTTTGGTTGATTTATCTTGCTCCGTTTGAGAAACGTAGGGAGTAAGACCCAGGTCCTCTGGCTGGCGTTTTAAGAAAACGATGGATAGAGGCAATATTATCGCCATACTGATGATACTGAGTGCGAACCATGCGTGTCTCCACCCGATGCTGTCAATGAGAAATTGTGTAACTGGTAAAAAGACGATCCCACCTGTGCCTAAACCCATCGTGGCTAACGCCAATGCAGTACCCCGTTTTCCAATAAACCATTTCGCAACCGGGACCGAGGTTAGTATCGCTCCTGGGGCAGACAACCCCATAAAGCCCATGATGTTGAACAGGACCAAGAACTGCCACGGGTCTTGGACGTATGATAAGCCAATCATGCAACTTCCAGTAACTAGGGAGGCGATTGCTATCAACATTCTTGGCCCATATCGATCAAGAAGACGTCCCATTACGAACCCCAAAGAACCGCCAGCCAACAATCGAGCAGTTTGAGACCACCCAATAAATCCCCGTGACATCTCCAATTCATCCCCCATAGGAATTACAAAGAGACCGAAATTGAGAGTGCCAGTGGCCATGGTGGCGAAATTCACCATTGACAGGGTTACAACTATCACCCAGCCATAGAAAAATCGTGGCTTAGTAGGATTAAAAAATCGCAGGGCAGGTATCTTCTAACATGATGGAAAGATCAGGCTTTGACAGTAAGTCAGTGTTGACGATTGTTCATAGGACATAGATATTCCCAATAAGATAGCTATTTTCGTACCACAGAGCTGGTGCATAGTCGGGACC
>VEXF01000091.1 GCA_009391275.1 SAR202 cluster bacterium AD-804-J14_MRT_500m
TCAATATCCCATGGCCATGGCCGGACGAAAAACATCCACACCTGCATGCAGCAACCGCGTGTCATGATCAATAAATACGGCCGAAGGGCGCGAAAAGTTTCCCGTCATGCCAGGTTCCTCTTCCACTATTTTTATACGATGGCCCATTGACCGTAATTCTTGGATTATATGGCCAGATATCCTTGAATCCACAAGTGTGTCATTACCGCTGGCATCGACTGTTGCCCGAGCCACTGCGTCTTGGGGAGTCATACCGAACATCAAAATATTCATAACCACCTGGACTCCGCGATTTATAATCCTACGCGCTCCCGGAGCTCCCTGGCATAACACAAGGTTTCCATTTTCGAATACCATGAGTGGCGCCATATTATTCAATGGCCTTTTCCACCCCGATATAGAATTAGCGAATCCCGGTTTTGGCACAAACCAACTCATACCACCCACCAAATGAACACCAGTCCCAGGTGGCGTAGCTCCAGGCGTATATACGCCAGTATGTGTACAGGAAACAGCATTCCGATCTCTATCCACGACGTTTATGTGGGTTGTGTCTTCTTCATTTGAGGACAGAGCAGATGAAAATTCTTTATTCGGTGATACCGTAGAATTATATTTCCAGGGATCGTGCAAGGCTCTGTCCAGATAATATGCCCACGGCTCTTCATCGTCATGAATCCCTACCACTGCTTTTTTATCGTGAACCAACTCTGACAACTCGGTCGCATATTCATCGCTCAACAAACCTTCTAACGGCACAGGAGTATCTTCCCAGTCTCCCAGAAACCTATATCTGTCTGCGAACGCATGTCGTGACGCCTCTATAAACCTGTGCAAGTATGGCAAGGAATTATGCCCATGCATTTGAATATCAAACTTGTCCAAGATTCGAAAGGTCTCCAAACTGGTCATCGCGCCGCTGGGTGTAGGAACAGCTGCAACAGAAAATCCTTTGAATGGAACAACTATAGGACGATAAATTCCAGGTCTATAATCTTCTAAATCACGTTTGTCTAAGCGCCCTCCCTTAGTCTTCACAAATTCGTGAATAGCAACTGCTACCTCACCTTGGTGCAATGCGTCCGATCCTTTTTTAGAAATCGCAGTTAGGAGTCCCCCTAATTCTCTTTGTATTATTTTATCTCCCGGCTTTGGATAACTCTTCGGAGCTCTTCCCTGAGGAAGCCATGTATCCGCGATCATAGGGTCGGATCTGAAGTTATCACTCATATTTGCCATATACAACGTTAAGTGCCAATTCGCCTCGAATCCTTGCATAGCCAAGTGTATAGCCGGTTCCAATATCTGTTCTAAAGGCAGCCTCCCAAATCTTTCGTGAGCCAAACACAAACCAGCGCATGTCCCTGGGACGGTAACCGATAGAGCCCCCTGGCTATTAGCTTTACCTTCAACTTCAAACACTTGAGTCCCGCCCGCAGACGCTGGTCCCAAGACTTTAAACATGTCTGATGTTGCTTTTCTAGGAGCCCGGCCATTAAAGTCCAGTGCCACAGTGCGGCCTTCAGCCGCCAGATGGATTAGCATGTATCCCATGCCACCTATTGTGGCCATATATGGCTCAAGGACTATATTGCAAAATCCCATTGCCACTGCGGCATCGACCGCGTTGCCTCCCGCTTTCAATATACCTAGCCCAGCTTCGGCGGACTGAGGGTGCATAGCAGTCACAACGCCATTTTCAGCTATGACCTCTTCTTTATTGGCTAAACGGAAGTCCTCAAGATCGGGGATTTGGATAGTTGTCTGGGTAACTAATCCAAGTGAAGACAGGTGAATGAAGGCGAACATTCTGGCATCCACGGATTCGATGACATACCTTTTTAGG
>VEXF01000092.1 GCA_009391275.1 SAR202 cluster bacterium AD-804-J14_MRT_500m
ATGAAAAGGGAACTGGTATTGGACAGGTCTAGAATAGTTGACTTTTTCGATATACAATGGAGTGGCCTATACAGTCGCTGCGGGGGTCTGGTGATGAGAATCTCAATGAAAGTTGACTACGGGGTGCGGGCGCTAGTGGAGCTTGCACAACACGGGCTGACTACGCCGCTCCAAGCAGCTACTATCGCCACACGGCAAGGGATCCCGGAAGCTTATCTCGATCAGGTTCTGACGACTCTGAACAAAGCAGGAGTTATAAGCAGTAGGCGGGGGCCGCAAGGAGGGCATCTTCTAGCGATGGATCCGCAAGTTATTGATTTAGGGTGGATCATGAATGTGTTAGAAGGGAAAACCCCGCTCTTGGATTGCCTCGTCGAACCAGATGGGTGCACACTGTCTGATGCGTGCGCCCAACGAGAAGTCTGGGCGTCTTTTGAAGATGCCGTCCAGGATCTCTTGCGGAACACATCGATAGCGGATATGGTTCAGAGGCAACGGCAGTTGGTAGAGACACGATCTACTGGTTGATACAATCGGATCATAGCAAAACACCAAGCTCCTCACTTTTTACGGGATAACGACCCTCTAAAAGTGGGGCCGTTTTTCGTTAGGCACCCATGATGAAAGGAGATATTCGAATGACGCAGGCAAAGGCGTTGACGCCCGAACAGGTTAAACGGTACAGCAGGCATATAATTATGAATCAGGTGGGGAGCAGGGGGCAGCGGAAATTATTAGATGCAAAAGTGTTAATAGTTGGCGCAGGCGGGCTAGGGTCCCCTGCGGCACTTTACTTGGCCTTGGCAGGCGTAGGAACAATAGGGATCGTCGATTTTGATGTAGTAGACATGTCCAACTTGCAAAGGCAAATGCTACATCAAACAAAGGATGTTGGCACGCGTAAGGTTGTATCTGCGAAAGAAACCCTCAATGCCTTCAATCCTGACGTTAACGTTGTGCTACATGAAGTGTGGCTCACTTCTGAAAACGCAATGGATATCATCCCGAAATACGATTTGGTCATAAATGGAGCAGATAATTTCCCATCCAGATATCTGGTTAATGATGCCTGTTATCTTGCAGATAAGCCATTGGTTGATGGCAGCATTCTCCTTTTTGATGGCCAAGCTACCGTTTTCGTTCCAGGGCAAGGTTGTTACAGGTGTTTGTTCCCGAGTCCACCGCCACCAGGCATGGTACCAAACTGTGCGGAAGCAGGCGTTTTGGGTGCCTTAACTGGATTGGTTGGCAGTATTCAAGCAACCGAGGCCTTGAAACTGCTACTGGGTATCGGGACATCACTCACGTCCCGCTTGGTTCTAATTGATGCTCTGGCGATGGATTTCCGAGAGGTTAAAATGAAACGCAATCGGAGTTGCCCATTATGCGGAGATAATCCTACGGTGAATGAACTTATCGATTACGAAATGTTCTGCGGAGTGGAAGCGCCTGCAGGCCAACCCGTAGGTTAGAAAGAGGAGGGTGGTTGGAGAATGGCTTCTAGATCGCTTTTAGATGTGATCGGGAATACTCCTTTAGTAGAGTTGAACAATATGTCCCCGAAGGAGGGGATACGGATATTCGCTAAGCTAGAAGGGCAGAATCCAACAGGATCCCTTAAGGACCGCATTGCCAAGAATATGATTGAAAAGGCTGAAAGGGAAGGCAGGCTGGGCCCCGGAATTACAATCCTAGAGCCGACCAGCGGAAACACAGGGATATCATTAGCGTTTGTGGCTGGGCTGAAAGGGTACAAAGTTAAGGTTGTAATGCCAGACAATGTAAGCCCTGAACGAA
>VEXF01000093.1 GCA_009391275.1 SAR202 cluster bacterium AD-804-J14_MRT_500m
GTATTAGATATGCTAGTACAACTATGGTGAAAAACAAGACTGGCAAATCTATCGCAGACAGAATCTGGTAGTTCGGCGTGTCAATGTCTGCCGATGATAATGATGTGGCTCGGCCTGCAAGGTAATGGTATGTTAAATATTCTAGCACTAACACTGTAGTGAACAGATTTATTCGGATGGAACGTGTTGGTATATCTAGAGCCAGATACAATGACAACAAAGAAACCCCTACGAACACCGATTGCACGAGGATGTCTTGGTTTGTTGAGGCGAATGCTGAGTTGTCCACCATGCGTCCTGCTAGGTAAAGACTTGCCGCTAGGGTTGCTATCAAAACCGCTATTATCTTTAGTGTTTCAACTGTGATTATGGGGTCTGTATATCTGAAGAGTCGTCTGAACGTAGGGTACCGTGCTGCCAAGGCACTTGGTGTTTGTGTTGACGTGTATCTTGAAAAGATGTAGAAGACAATGATTGGCAATACGACAATTGCGGATAGCCACCATGGAAACAAGGAACGGGCCAATACTATTCCTATAAAAACTACAAGCCCATCCACTATATACCGGTGCGTAGTCGCATAGTTGAGCAGGCGTGACGATAGAGAATCTGATTTTTCTGATGACTGTTGAAAGTCACGGGGTTTTACGTCTATCGAAGACAGATCCTCCCATCGTATGATCGTAACCATTTTTTCGAGACCCATACCAGCGAGTAGGGCTAAAACGGGTGCTAGATTCAGTAGAACCAATTCAAAAGGTATGAACGACGATTGTACGAGAGATACAAGGAGATATATCAGTATACTTGCTAAAATTGGCAGCCGGAATCGGCTAGTTCCAGCAAGAAGCCCGACTATAGCTAGCATCAAAGCTAACAGTCCAAAAAATCGGAAATCTCCATCGTCGATTTCTGAAGTTTTACCTTGGATTTCAGATAGTTCATACTCCAACAGAGGTGGGGTAAATGGGGTAGTCCACTGGGCGTCCCCTATAGAGATCCTGATTTCGTCGATATATCCTTGAAAGAATCCGCCGGCTTTCCCGATGGTTAGCGGTGAGTTAGGTGCGTACACAACACTCTTGGTATCCCATGTACCGGCTATAGCTCCGTTGACGAAAGCTCTCAACGAGTCATCGGATCGTGTTATGGCAAGATGTTGCCATTTAAACAAGGCTATTTGCCCGGCGTCACCACCTGATTCTATATCCCAGCGAGTTCCTGTGGATGACATAAATAGTTTGTAGGTAGAACTGCCATCTTCATAACCAAATAGAATTCCCCCGGGTGCTCCGTTGGTCCCGTCCAGAGATAAAATCCCTGATCCGGTTTGCTTTCTGGTTGGGTATACCCACATGTCTATAGTAAAAGGACGATTCTCTAGATCCCAATAAGGCGTAGATTCGATGGACAAAAAATCGTCCTCACCGTCGAAATACATGGCACTTTGGCCGATTTTTTCTATGTTTGTACTATGATGGACTCCGCCATGTGTCGTAACTATATGATTATTTCTAGAAGAATCCGAAAACTCTGTAGAGCCATCGTTGGTATCTGAGTGGATCAAAAGGTTCAGATTAGTGGGGTCAACCAAGTGCTCAAAAGCCATTGTAAAGGTCCAGGCGAAAGGTAGAACTGAAATCGCTACAGCAAGCGTCAGCAACAAGAGGACGCATCGCGTTTTCCAAGAGCGCCTCTGCTTCCCAAGGAGTAGGGATAGAATTAGACAAACCTAAGGGTGGTTCAAGT
>VEXF01000094.1 GCA_009391275.1 SAR202 cluster bacterium AD-804-J14_MRT_500m
CATCATCACGCTGGAACTTATACGCCTCAGAAATTCCTTGTAGTACCCTTGGGAACCCGGGCATGCCACCGCGGTCTTCTGGAGGATAATACGTACCGCCAAAAAAAGGCACCATATCCGGGGTTAAGAAGACTGTCATAGGCCAGCCACCTTGGCCGGTTAGTGCTTGCACGGCCTGCATATATATAGAATCAAGATCTGGACGTTCTTCCCGGTCTACTTTAATGCTCACGAAATTTTCATTCATGACGGCTGCGATGTCAGGGTTTTCAAAGGATTCACGTTCCATGACATGGCACCAATGGCAGGCCGAATAGCCTATACTTAACAGTATTGGTTTATCCTGCTCCTGTGCAATTTTCAACGCTTCATTCCCCCAGGGATACCAATCCACCGGGTTATTGGCATGCTGGACTAAGTACGGACTGGTTTCGTTAATTAGATGGTTGGGCATATGTACTCCTTGGACCGTCTCACAGCCATTATTGTGCAATAGGAATCGTTATAAAGCTAATCCGTCTGTTGGTAGACTCTACACAGTTTCACTCTGGTATACTCGAGTAGTGAGCCAGAATATAGGAGGGTAAGGCATGAAGTGGGCATCCGCAGTGTCAGACAATGAATCCTTCGAAGCTGCCTTGGATAGCTGTATCTTCGATTTATCCGAGCGTCTTGGAACCGATAAACCAGATTTGTTGATTGTCTTTGCGTCCCCCCATCACGCTGAGAATTTTGAAACGATCCCGAAATCCCTCCGAGAGCACATATACGCAGCTAATACTATTGGGTGTTCCGCCGGTGGGGTGATTGGGAATGGTAAAGAGATTGAACAGCGTCATGGGTTATCTCTTACAGGCGCGCTGTTGCCTGACGTAGAGATTACCCCATTTAGAGTCGATGACAAAGATCTACCAGATCTAGATTCGCCTCCACAGGTCTGGGAGGAATTAACAGGAGCCGATCCATCAAAAGATCCAAGTTTCCTGATATTGACTGACCCGTTTACTATCCGTAGCGAAAATCTTCTCATGGGTTTAGATTACGCCTTTGAAACTGGAGTAAAGATCGGCGGAATGGCCAGTGGTGGTCAATTTCAAGGCAGCAATATTCTGATTTTGAATGACGAGGTCTATCGCTCGGGCGGAGTAGGGTTAGCTCTGAATGGGAATATCGTAGTTGATACTATAGTTGCTCAAGGATGTCGGCCTATCGGCATTCCGATGCGTGTCACTAAAAGCGACCGTAACTTGCTACTAGAGCTTGATGATAGACCAGCACTGGATGTGCTAAAGGAACTTTACGGTTCCCAAACCGAACGTGATCAAGAATTAGTCCGGAACTCATTGTTCCTAGGTGTGGTTATGGACGAATTCAAGGATGAGCCACAACTTGGAGATTTTCTCATCCGTAACATAGTGGGTATGGATCCAAAAGCGGGTGCACTGGGAATTGGCGAGCTTCTTAGGGAAGGACAAATCGTTCAATTTCATCTAAGGGATGCTCTTACTTCAGCAGAAGAACTAGCATATTTGCTCACTCGTTATACCGAAACAGAAAACAGGGGAGATCCGACTGGCGCCTTGATGTTTTCCTGTCTAGGACGCGGTATGTATCTTTATGGACAACCTGATCATGATACGAAGCTTTTTCGTGGTGCAGTTGGAGAGGTGCCTCTAGGTGGATTTTTCTGTAACGGCGAAATTGGACCCGTTAGTGGGACTACATATCTTCATGGTTACAC
>VEXF01000095.1 GCA_009391275.1 SAR202 cluster bacterium AD-804-J14_MRT_500m
CCATTAAAATTCCTAGACCAATTGATTCCCCTGTTAATATCCGATTAAAAACTAGCCCGAATAGGAACCTTCACTAAAATTAGCTCCCCGGGTCGGGTCGTGGTGGTCTGAAGCGATTTAGCTTTCTTGAGTGGTTATTCAGATAATCTTTGTTTTATGGATTCAATAGCTGAGACAGGCGAGGGATCGATTCCTTGCAATAACGCTAAATAATAGCTTGTGTAGTCTCCTAATAACACGGTGGACAAAATCTGTGATAAAGGATTGTTGCCTGCGCCCGCTACATCGCAAAAAGAGATATCTACAGACTCTAATAATTCTTCAGTGATCTCATAGCGCCATGCAATACTCGGATGGATTGGTTCCGGGCGTAAAAGAATCACAGTGGCCAAATCTCGCAGTGCTTTAGGTAACTTTAATCCCGATACAGCGTTGTGATGGGCTTCGGGGAGAATCTCCCATTGGGCCCAGACCTTGGAATTTTCGTTGAATTGGGTTTTCCAGCGCCGAGCAACCCCTTCGAAAAACCCTCCACCGTATATGACAGGAAGCTTATTTTCTAACGATAGTGCTAGTGCTTTAGCCGGATTAGATTCTGCAGGTACATCATGTCCAATACTTTGACTAATTTGGCAAGTTAGGGATTCTAGAGCATCATCCAAATCTGGTTTCTTATCAGAAATCAGTCCCAATCGTACCATTATTCCTAAGGGGCCTATCAGAGAATATCCTAGAGCACTCCGTGGTTCTCCGGTAAAGTCAAAAGAAAATGTAGGTATGTTCGCTGTTACTGCCTCTTGTGCGAGGATACCTCCCGAGGTAATTACAACTAGCATAGTGTTTCTCTCTATTGCTCTTCTGAATCCGGAAAGGGTTTCTGCAGTGTTTCCAGAATAGCTTGTCGCGATTATCAGACTGGATTCATCTGCGTATGCTGGGAGGTCATAGGTTCTGTGTATCTCGATTGGCAACGTCGGTTCCAGTGCGGCCAAGTCTGATAATAAGTCACCTCCTATTGCCGACCCCCCCATCCCAGATATAACGACGTTTTTTGCCTTACTATACTCAGGTGGGAGGTCAATTTTGTGAGATAATTCCCAAGCTTGACGACAGTGTTCTGGGAACTTTTGAAGACGTTCGATTAAACCACTAGGATCAATTTTAGACCGAAATTCAGAATCGTCGAGGATAGACACAGGTGTCACCAACGTATTCGCTAGATTCCCAAAAGTTCTTGTGCCCCATCAAGAAGGGCGCTTACACGATCTGGATCTTCCGATTCAGCATATATTCGCACTAGAGGTTCAGTTCCTGAAAATCTGATGGCTACCCAACTTTCATCACAATGGAATCGGATTCCCTCTAAGCTATCTACAGCCGAAACTCCGATGCCACTTATTTGTTTCGTTGACAAATGTTTGTTAAGACATTCCTCGATTTGACAACGATTTTGTGCGTCAAACGCTATGTCTCTACGATCGAAGTGGTGCTCACCGACTAAATCAAAAAGATGATGTAACAATTCTGATGGTTTTTGGCCAGTGCGTGCCATGAATTCCAAAAATAATAAACTGCTAAGTATCCCGTCGCGCTCTGGTATGTGTTTGCGGAAGCTGTGAGCAAAATGCAGAGAAATTATGTTCGCCAACCAGCATCGAAGAAGCCTTCCCCATTGCGGTTTCATCCAAAGAATGTCTTATCCAACCACTATCCTTTTGTAGCAAAGGGGA
>VEXF01000096.1 GCA_009391275.1 SAR202 cluster bacterium AD-804-J14_MRT_500m
TTCTTCGTGCTACCATCCAAGAGCTTATCACCCACTCTGATGATCAGGCCTCCGAGGATAGAAGTGTCTACCACTGTTTCCAGCACAACTTCTTTATTAATCATCCTGCGCACGTATTCCATGATTCTATTTTTATCAGATTGTTCTAACTCCACGGCACTGTAGGCCTTCACACGTTCGATCCCACGTCGACGATCAAGAAGCCTATAGAACTCTGCCCATACCTCTCGCAATCCCTCTATTCTGCCTTTCGAAATCAACAATCCAATCAGGTTACGAAGAAGCAGCTTAGATTCCGGAAGTACCTTTCGCACAGCTTCCATTTTCTTATCGAATGGCACCTTAGCATGCCTTAGAAACGCCAAGAACTCGACGTTAGTCAACGGCTGTATGGCTAATTTCAATTCGGCCGACCAGTCATCCAGATTTTTATCAACTTCGTCATCAGGTGCCGATTCAGCAATTTCAAACAAAGCTTGGGCATATCGCTTAGCCCATTCAGTAGAAGCCATACGTCAAATCAACTCCTAGAAGACTGTTGGTCTTCTTGCAAGACCTTATCTATAAGCTCTCTATGTGCTTCGGCATCTAGTGATTTATCCAGGATGCGTTCTGCTGCTTGAATCGCCAGAAGTGCAAAATGCGTTTTCACTTCCTCAATGGCACCATCGCGTTCTTGTTGGATCTCTTGTTGCGCCCGTTGTATAAACGCTTCGGCAGAGTCCTTCGCCTTACCCATTTCGTCTTCTCGGTATTTAACAGCCATAGCCTTCGCTTGTTCTAACAGACGTTGGCCTTCTTTTCTTGCCTCTTGAAGCTGCTCTTGTATCCGTGTTTCAGAATCGACAGCGTCCTGACGAGCGCGATCGGCTGCCTCAAGACTTTCTTTAATACGTTCAGACCGTTGGTCCAACAATTTAAGAATTGGCTTGAATGCGAATAGGTAAAGGATGCCTAATACCAAGAGGAAGTTGACCAGAAAGACGATCAGGCTCGGGATATTAAATCCTAAAGCTTCCACGGCTTACCCTCCTTCCTAGAAACTGCCACCTTAAACGACGAATGCAAGGATAACAGCCACAATCAGGGCATAAATACCCAAGGCTTCTGCAAACGCGATAGCGAGAATCATGTTTTGCAGGATTGGTCCCCTCGCTTCGGGGTTTCTTCCAATTGCATTAAGTGCTCCGGCCCCAAGTATACCAATACCAATTCCGGGCCCAATCATTCCTAATCCGACAGCCAAACCAGCTGCCAACCATTTGAATGCTTCGCTATACTGCGCAGATCCGTCTGCAACAGCCTGAATCTCGGCCGATACACTCAACAATACTTCTAATCCAAACATTTCTCCTCCTAATTTCCATGCTATTTAATCTTCGTAAGTTACGGATTGCGTCAATAACCGAGCCCATGTATACGTTTTGACTATTAGTAGTTAAACCGATTCATTCACTCTACGGGCCTCAATTATTCGATTTTACCTCCGCTCAGTTTTATATATGAACCTACTAATCATCATGGTGAGCTATCGCTAGAGTTGCAAAGGTCAGCGTAAGTCCCGCGAATATCATCGCTTGGATGAATCCAAACAGTATTTCAAGACCATAGAACGGTACGCTAAATACAAAAGGAACCAGAAACGCGGAGATTAATATCAGGATTTTGCCTGCCAACATGTTACCAAATAAGCGGAAGGTAAAAATTACGAGGAGAAA
>VEXF01000097.1 GCA_009391275.1 SAR202 cluster bacterium AD-804-J14_MRT_500m
AGGTAGTGTTAAGACAAACGCCTTTTTATCCTGAAGGTGGTGGTCAAGTAGGCGACAGAGGTCAAATTATTACGCCTAACGCGAAAATCGAGATAACTGACACCCAAAGCCCAACTGCCGGTTTAATAATTCACTATGGGACGATCACCAATGGCGATGTGTCACTCGGAGATGCAGTATGGGCTCAGGTTGACGTCCAAAACCGCATAAAAACTATGCGAAATCATAGTGGTACGCACATATTGCATGCGTCTTTGAGATCAGTATTAGGGACACATGTTAGACAAGCTGGTTCATTAAACAATCCTGACCATCTGCGCTTCGATTATACCCATGTTGGTCCTCTTTCAAGAACGGAACTAAGACAAATCCAATCGTTGTCAAATCAAAAAATTCGTGAAAACCTTCATGTAAATACAGTGGAAACTACCTATGCCAACGCTATTTCCCAAGGAGCACTAGCATTTTTCGGCGATAAATATGGAGACATAGTACGAGTTGTGGAAATGCGTAGTGTCGGCACAGAAACTCCATTCAGCCTTGAAGCATGCGGAGGTACCCACATTGCACACACAGGGGAAATTGGTCCTCTCCTCATACTAGGGGATTCTGGAATAGGGGGAGGTATGCGTAGAATTGAAGCGATTACTGGTGATGTTGCCGATTCTTCGTTTATGGATAATAGAGAATTATTGCATTCAATTTCTCGTAAACTTGAGACTTCCGTCGATGGATTGGAAATTCGTCTAGAAGGGTTCTTAGCTGAACTGGATACACTTCGAAAGTGCCTGCAGAAATTAGAGCGAGACAACCTCCGTCTAGAGTCCAAAGAGATTTTAACTCAGGTGCAACAGATCAATGGGGTAAATGTGATTGCAAGTAGAACTACTGCAAGTAACATAGAAGCAATGCGTGAAATGGGAGACTGGATTAAAAGAGAATTGTCGAGCGTGATACTGGTTCTTGCCCTTAACAACCAGGGCAATCCGATGTTGATATCCATGGTTACTTCAGATCTTGTAGGGAAAGGCTTTCATGCAGGTGACATAGTTAGAGAAACGGCGAAAATTTTAGGCGGTGGGGGTGGTGGGCGTGCAGAGTCTGCGCAGGCCGGTGGCAAACATCTCGATAAGTTGCCTAAGGCATTGAAAAATGTTTCTGAAATAGTTAGAAGACAGGCTAAGCCCTGAGAACCCTAGGTTTAGATGTAGGTAACCGTCGCATCGGCATATCGATAAGTGATGGTATTGGGATAATAGCATCGCCGCTGGGGTATATCACGCGTACTGTTCAATCGGAAGATGTATTTGCGATCCTCCGAGAAGCGGCACATCACGGAGTTGGACACATAATCATCGGGATCCCATTTCTAGCCAACGGATCCATCGGTGAACAGGCCCGATTAGTCAACAAGTTTCGCTGTGAACTCCAAGCGCAAACTGATTTGCTAATCTCAACCTGGGATGAAAGGTATTCAACCATAGAGGCAGAAAGACTACTCCGGGAAGTCGGACGAAAACCGTCTCGCGAGAAAGGCAAAGTTGATGCGGCCGCTGCGGCTGTCATTCTCCAGTCTTATCTAGATCAGCAACGCTCCTAATGAAAAATACCTTGGGTATAATCGGCCACCCGTTGAGTCATTCTATCTCACCAGCAATGCACCAAGGAGCTTTAGATCATTTAGGCTTAGAT
>VEXF01000098.1 GCA_009391275.1 SAR202 cluster bacterium AD-804-J14_MRT_500m
GCAATGAAACCTGCTGTGCTTCATGGAGGCGATGGTTATATAGAATACGGTGACGTGGGCGGATCATATTATTATTCCTACCCTCGAATTAATACATCTGGAATCGTGATTGACAACGGCATTGAAGAGCAGGTTAATGGAATTTCATGGATGGATCACCAATGGGGAGACGCTATTCTGAGTGAATTAGGGTGGGATTGGTTTAACTTACAATTAAACGATGGTACTGAACTCATGTACTATCAATTACGAGATCGTAATGGGGAGGTGATGCATGAATTCGGAACTATGATTGATGCTCAGGGGGAAGCAAGCAACATTGAACAGGATTCTATATATATAGAACCATTGGGGATTTGGGAGAGTGAGACTAGTGGAGCCACTTATCCTAGTGGATGGCACTTTCAGATCGATCAGGATATTTCGCTTATGCTATCTCCCGTTGTAGAAGAATCGGAGTTTTATATTCCTGGTTCGATATTGCCAGTCTACTGGGAAGGCGCCGTGAAGGTATCAGGACATGGAGCAGGCAACGTGAAACAGGGATATGGATTTGTGGAATTGGTAGGATACATGTCCCCTTAAGAACTGGGTAGGTTTTGACAGCGAGATTTGGCTGGTAATGGTATGGGGCTTAGAGAGGGATTGTAGGCAGCAGGAGCATAAGATCAGTTGATGTTAGATCATCAAGTGGAATGCGAATGCGATACCTAGGGCCAGAGTAGGGCGTATTGTTCAACCATTCCTATTGCGCTGAACCATTCCGTGCATCTTTGGCCAAACCCTGGGCTATTCTGTCAATGATCACAGCCATCACGACTATCCCTAACCCTGCCATAAGGCCTCGCCCGAACTCCAGTTGCACTACTCCAGCTAGCACATCGGCCCCGAGACCTGGTGCGCCGACCATAGATGCAATAACCACCATCGCCAGTGCCATCATTACCGTTTGGTTGACTCCAGCCATGATTGTGGGTCGGGCAAGCGGTAGTTCTATCTTAATCAGCATTTGCCATCCAGTCGTCCCGAAGGCACGTGCTGCCTCCTTAAGCTCTGGTGATACTAGGCGGATCCCGAGATTAGTTAATCTAATCGCTGGTGGTACAGCATAAACGAGCGTCGCTAGCACTGCAGGGACTTTTCCTAGTCCCATGAAGTAAATACATGGGATAAGATAAACGAAGCTGGGCATCGTCTGCATCATGTCTAAAACAGGACGTACAACCTTTTCAATTTTGTCGCTTTTTGACATAACTATGCCTATAGGTATGGCGAAAGTCACAGCTAGAACAGTGGCGGACCCTACAACGGCTACTGTACGCATTGCTTGGTCCCATACACCAATTGCGCCTAAAAATAGCATTCCTATGATAGATCCAAGCGCTGTAGCTTTTCCACTGGCACGCCACGCTAGGAATCCGACGGTGGACATAAACAGCCACCACGGTATCCACAACATAAAATCTTCGAGGGGGACTAGTAGTACTAGCAGATAAGATGTGATAGTTCGGAAGAAGCTACGCCAATGTTGAACCGCCCATTTCACGCCTTTATCTATGTCATAGGCGGGGGGGTATGACAATGATTCGGGGAATTTGCGCGAAAATCCTACAAAAGGGATGATCAAAACAGCACCAAATAAAATTAAGGCGAAAAATTGCCAACGCCATTTGCCGA
>VEXF01000099.1 GCA_009391275.1 SAR202 cluster bacterium AD-804-J14_MRT_500m
AAGCTAGCGGCATGCCAGTGGGTGCTTCATTCACTAATAGAGTCCTCACAGCTGCGGTAAGAGTATCGGGGTCGATTTTTCCGATTTGCACTGCCTTTTGTATGATTCGTTGGGCGGTGTTGTAAAGGGCAGCTTCGTAATTGTCTACATCGTATTCAGGCATGATTCAAGTCAACCTATATCTACAAAACATGATTTTCAGACTTATTTTTGTTTTTAGATCCGTTGAAGTCTATCGCGTCAGATATGACATTCGCTACGGTTTTTCCATTCAACTCGATTTGATTCCACCGAGGATTTAGAGTGGTGAACAAGGTGTAGCTACATTCGGGCAGCCGACTTTCTCCGCGGCTGGATAAATCAAAATAACTTGCGTCAACATCATTCGCAGAATAGCAGGCAACGGCACGATCACAATAGGTGCCGAAAAGGATCATATAAGGCACATCCAATATGTTCAGCCCGAAAGCTTTTACGAGATCTGCCAAAACCTGCGAGGCCCCGTGTTGTCCGAAGATGACTAGGCTAGAAAAAGGTGCATTAAAATAGGCCAACCAATTGCGAAATAGACGAAAGGCTTCATGGGCTTGAGCATTTAAATCGGTTACCAAGAAAATCGAGTGGAGAGGGAATGGCTGTTTTAGTTCGGTGTCTATTTCTTTCTGCCATTTTAGCAGCTTGTCAAGATCGTGGATGTTTGCTTCAACCACGGTGAATGATGCGGTAGAAACTACTGCTATCAAAAACCTCTTTGGGGAAAGAGCCTATAAAATCCCTGTGAGCTCTACAAAATCTATGATCGGGCATTCATTAGGTGCCGCCGGTGCACTAGAGGCAATCCCGTGTATACGATCTATTACTGACGGTCTTATTCACCCTACTGCAAATTATGAATACGAAGATCCACTTTGTGATTTAGATTATGTGCCTGGCAAACCGCGTAATTTAAAAGTGGATGTAGTCCTTTCCAACGCTTTCGGATTCGGTGGTCAAAATGCGTGTTTGGTCTTTAAGAAATATAATAAATGCTAACAATGCCGTTTTTCTTAGAAGACCTGTTTGATCATTGGGCTCAATATTCTTTCCATTGCCATCACATGACTGCAAGTTCTGTAATCCGAAAAATAATGGCAAGTGCAACGCCATTCACCGCCGTCTAACTCAACGATATGGCTCCGGTGATCACCTGCGAATTCTACTCTAATAGATTCCACGGTGATCCGATTTTTTTCACTCGCATACTTACGTGCTTTTTCAATTTTACCAATCAGGCTAGATTGCATCCAGTCTCCTTAATTGGGCGTCGATCCTGTTATAGTATGGCTATATTGACGATGGGTCAACGAATTCCCATCATGTATCATGCTTTAAACACCTTGTTTAGGAAGGTCAAGTCTACCAAACTGATATATGAGTTTTTAACATCATGTTAACCGGTGATGAAATACGGGAACGGTTTCTTGTTTTTTTCGAAAACAAGGGACACCAACGCATGCCTAGTGCATCTCTTGTTCCATCTGGGGATGCTACTTTACTTTTCACTAGCGCAGGTATGGTGCCATTCAAACCTTTTTTTATGGGTGAACAAACACCACCCTCTAGCTGTTTAACGTCAAGTCAAAAAAG
>VEXF01000100.1 GCA_009391275.1 SAR202 cluster bacterium AD-804-J14_MRT_500m
CCATGGGTTTGCTACCTTGTTTATCTTACTGGTGAACAGATTATCGATGGCTCTGACTTTTGCTGTCTTGTCTGGCATAGGTCACGGTGGTAGAGGTCCTGCGACTGCCAGCATGCGTGGAGATTATTTTGGGCGAAAATCTTTTGGAACTATCTTTGGCTTGTCTGCGCTGCCAATGAATCTTGGATCTATAGTAGTCCCTCTTTTGATGGGCGTGGCATTCGATCTGACAAATTCGTATCGGGCATCGTTTCTAGCACTAGGCCTTTTGATTTTAGCAGGAGCGATCTTGATGTTGTTCCTTAGGCCACCGCAACCACCTCCTGGCGTTCGCCGTACCCTTGAAGCCAGAATTGGATGAATTCTCGCCGGCGTAAAAGGCTCTCTTTAGGCATCTAAACTGACCAACACGGCTGCATTAGTTATTACAGTTGTGTCTGTGCCATCTTCGCTAGGGATCTCCAGGCCGCCGGATTGTACCTTTATACTCTTTATTCCGTAAGGGAGTACTTTTAGGACTGTGTCACCATCTACAGCTTCGGGTTTAGGAGATCCGATTATGACTTCAACATGCATTGAATCAGGGCCTGAACCAAAAACTCTTGGGAATGTCACGCTGTTATGCCACAAAGCATCTCTTACTGCCTTCGCGGCTGAACTAGTGTAGTCGCGACCGTGAAGATCTACTCCCATTCCCATTTCTAATAGACATCGTTTTAGTGCCATCTTTTCTCTCCTTTAGTTGCTGGGTTATTCATAACATAACACTAACCTATGATGCACTCTTGTCTTAGAAATGGTCTATTGCTAATTCGGCCCTCGAGTGAGAAGCTAACCTTGGCAGTCGTGTAGGCAGGAGACCAGTATGAAAATCAATGAAAACACGTTTTTCTCTGGTATGACTACGGACGAATACCTTGCTCAAATCAAAGTCAACAAACAACCATTCTTGGATATATATGCCAGTGTAGAGATACCGGATGTATATACTAGTTATTTAGAATCGTTAGATGAGTCGTTAAAACTTGTGGCATTCGCCGCCGATTGGTGTGGTGATCATTTGACTACTTCACCTCCTATACTGCGTCTATCGCAGGCTACAGACCGGTTGGAAGCGCGGGTGTTCGATTCGGACCTTCACAAAGAAATGACTAACAGTTTTTTGCCAGAGAATCGGTGGAACACAGTCCCAGTTTTCGTTGTATTCGACTCATGTATGAACGAGGTCTGTAGATTTATAGAGACCTCGAACGATCTGGTGCCGGAGTTGGATGCTATGGAAAGCATTGTTATAAATCAGCATGTAACATCCACAGGTGAGAATTCCGGTGATAACGATATCATCCAGGAATCGCAAATATCTATGCGTGGCGGT
This sequence comes from SAR202 cluster bacterium AD-804-J14_MRT_500m, assembly GCA_009391275.1. The sequence continues at coordinate 1,376 of VEXF01000100.1, forward strand.
CGCACCGCGATTCGCGTCGCTAACGCCAGGGAATGGGGTACTACAGTCTTACATAGTTTTGTTCAGATAATAAAAGAGGGCCTTGCTTTATCCGAGGCGGACCGCCCGCAGTCGACACAATACAAATGGAATTCCATACCTTCTCCTTTGCAGCGCATTAAATTCTGCCGCATCCAAGTTCTCGGCTATTACAAATTCCCCGAGATGCTTTTGTCAACATTTACGATATAAT
>VEXF01000101.1 GCA_009391275.1 SAR202 cluster bacterium AD-804-J14_MRT_500m
CAGGCGTACCCACTACAATATCCACTCCCTGTCTGAGACGATTGATCTGCAGGTTATACGGTTGACCGCCATATACTGCAAGAACACGCACATTCAGACGATTTCCGTATTCATCTGCAGCCTTAGCTACCTGCATGGCCAGTTCCCGTGTCGGAGTCAGGACAAGAGCCTGTATGCCACAGTGGTCTCGTTCCAAGGTTTGAAGAATGGGTAATATGAAAGCTGCCGTTTTCCCGGTACCTGTCTGGGCCTGACCGATTACATCATGACCATCCAACATCAACGGAATAATCTCCGATTGAATCGGTGTGGGGGTGATATAGCCAAGATCAGATAAGGTCTGCTCCAGTTGCAATATTAAACCCAATTGGGCAAATTCGGTTGCCATTATACTCTTACCTATCATGCCTTACCGTAGAACCTTTTGATCATTATAACCTGGCAGGAGGTCAGGAGTTCGAATCCCCTCAATTCCACCTAGCTGCAAACTGGAACCGAACGGCCAGTAATCCCATCCTTGAGGTGACCCATGGCTATATTCGCCGGGTTCGTCGCAACAATAGGGCTGCTCGCAGCTTTTATCATCGGGATTCTCGCAATCGTTCAGACTTGGGGAGTTGTTGGGTTAATACCTGGCATCCCGTTGTTGCTGATATTTAGTCCTGTTGCACCTCTATGGCTGTGGTGGATTGGTGACGGCTTCCCTGTAGTCTTCACGGCGACGTGGGCAGTTGGCGTTGCTGGGACTCTCTACCTCATGACATTCCACCGGGATATCTTGTGGCAGCGAAATATGGGAGTGCTGTGAGCGGTGATTACTGTGATGAGGAATGTGGCTTAGAGATAGCTGTCTGAGGTTAGGAAGATTAAACTGAAGTGCATATCTCTACTCCTTCCACAAGCAATAGTCATTAGGACACTTAGATAGTGAATACTAATTTTGTCGTCGTCGAACTCCAACAAGGAACCAGCCAGTGGCTGGCCTGGCGCCACAATGGAATAGGATCGTCCGAGGCTTCGACCATCATGGGTGAGAACCGCTTCGAGAGAGCCTCGAAGCTCTTACAAGAGAAGCGCGGGCCAGTAATACTACACTCCTTTCAAAACAAAGCCATGGCACTTGGAACGAAGCTTGAACCTGAAGCCCGCAAGCTCTACATCGCAAAAACAGGGAAAGATGTGAGGCCTATTTGCGTTCAAAGTTCCAGATATGAGTGGTTACGCGCTAGTCTCGATGGCCTATCCGTAAACCACGATGCGGTAGCAGAAATCAAGTGCGGCGCTTCTGTGTACCGTAAAGTCTCACAATCCCGCTCCGTTCCCGATTATTACTATGGGCAAGTGCAGCACATCCTTGCAGTCACAGGTCTAGGTTCGATCGATTTTTGGTGTTACTGGCCAGATAACCCCCCGTTGTTATTGCCAGTAGAGCGAGACGACACATATATCGAACGTCTCCTGAGTAAAGAATTGGAATTCTGGAATCTTGTCAAGCAAGCCACTACAACTCGACGTATTGTGCTTATCAACATAGAAGACACTGGCAACCCTGAGGAGGACACAAATAAGTTGCAATCAGCCATGCAGCTTCTACTG
>VEXF01000102.1 GCA_009391275.1 SAR202 cluster bacterium AD-804-J14_MRT_500m
CTACTATAGCAGAGACTACCATCAAGCTAAATAGTGCCGAGAGTGAATGTGTGCTTAGTGTAACCCAAGAAATATTATCAAAGAAACTAGTCATCAATCAAACCACTAAAATCGTGCGATTTTCCTTCCCGAAACACTGGAATGCGGTCAAATTACTGTGTTGGACGACATTGCGCGGCTCATAGCCTAATCATTTGTCAAGCAGGCCGGTGATCGCTTAGGGAATTACAGATTCTTGATGGAAGGCCTTTGCCATTAGCTCAATGCCCTCCCAAATTTGCTTCTCTGTAGGGAGGGCATAGCAAAGCCTGGCATAGTTTTTCGCGTTATGGCTATCATCATCAGGATAGGCAGCCCAGTCTGGTCCAGGGTTGTAAGCGACACCATACTGACGAGCAACGGGCAACACCTGACGGGTATCAACATTTTCTGGGAATTTTACCCACAAGAACATACCACCCCTTGGGATCTGGATCTCCACTGACGGTCCAAAATGTTCACCAAGCGCTGCTACCATAGAATCTCGCTTGCGTTTTAGGCCCGAACGTAGGTGATCCATGTGATTTTCAAAGTTATTTTGAAAGAAATCAGCAACGACCATCTGTCCTATTGTAGCTGTGCCGATATCGGTCTTGAGTGCAAGCATTTGCGCCATCAGTTGCCAGGGTGCAACAACGTACCCAAGTCTTACCCCGGGAGCTAGAGATTTTGAGAAAGAACCAACATGAAGGACAAAGTTTGATTCATCAAGCGAGCGGATAGCATTCTCGTATTTCTTTTCGAATACAAGGTCAGCGTAACATTCGTCTTCAAATATAGGTACCCCGTATTGTTTACTCAGCCTAAGCATTTCGCGCCGGCGATCCATGCCCATGGTTGTTCCGGTGGGGTTATGAAGCGTAGGAATGGTATATATAAACTTCGGCTTCACACCTTTTTTTTGAAGGTTCGACAACGTAGCATCCAAATGATCCATACGCATGCCACCTTCGTCTAGTGGCACTCCAACAATATTGATGTTGCGACGACGCAGATTTCCTAAGGTTCCTGCGTAAGATAACAATTCGGTAATTACCGTATCTCCAGGTTCGAGTAGAGAGTCCATCACAAGAAGTATCCCTTGTTGAGACCCAGATGTAACAATCACTTCGTCTGTAGTTATCCTGATGCCACGATGCTGAGCTAGTTTTTGAACCAGGAACTCTCGCAGTGGTAAATAACCCAAAAGGCTTCCATTGGCTTGGTGCTCCGGATAAACAGCAAGGGTTCGACCATCATTCCGCAACGCCCGCGTAGCGGATTCGATAAACCCTTCAATGGGTAATAGGTCCGGGCTCCCATGGCCGTACGTAAAGTTATATTCAGGCAAGTCGGTCGAGGGTTTTGCTGAAGGGTCCGGAAGATTCTTCGCAAATAGGTCAGAATAATCTATGTTTTCTGTGGGCATGTCCCCTCACATTGATATGAAGTTTTTGGTTGGTTACAGCGATTTAGTTTAATCAATCGTCACATTCCGTCAATATACGACGCCCTAAATGAGGACTAAACAATAAATACTGGATGAGCAATGGATATA
>VEXF01000103.1 GCA_009391275.1 SAR202 cluster bacterium AD-804-J14_MRT_500m
GCATCACCGTGGTAATTAAGAAAGAACAGCCACAGCCTCGATCTCTATCAAGAATTCGGGCCGGACTAACGCATTCACCCCAACAGTGCTGCTCGCAGGACCATCGGACGGAAACCATTTTAAGCGTACGGCAGCGTAGGCTGAATAGTCGTCCATATTCACCAAGAACGTCGTGATTTTAGCTACATCGCTAAGTTCAGCCCCCGCATCCTTCAAAGCTGTCGCAATATTGCTTAGACATTTTTCTGCCTGGGCTCCACAATCAGCGCCAGCGATTATCCCATTACCATCCACACCTACTTGCCCGGACACGAATACTATGTTTCCTACTCGCGTTGCAGGAGAAAACCCGCTGGGCTTACTTAGTGTATCAGGGAAGAACGTTTTTCTAGTCAATGTCGCCTCCTTTTATTGTATCCAGATCATCTTGGAGCGAACCATGCAATAACCATGGTCTATTTGTTCTCAATCTGTCCATTCCATGCTTCTATTTGGAAATTTCCAAATGCAGATTTGTATAGACTTGGGACATCTTGTCTCTATTCTTGAATCTAGCCGTATATAGCATACGGAACTAACGGACGCAACACTACCTTGATTGATTCAAAAGAACGTTGCTCTAATACTGAATCTGGGTTATGTTTCAGCGGATCTTAAAATGATAGTGACTTTATCCTCAGAGGAGCCTCATGGATTTCGGTTTCACTGTAGAATTTAACCAGGACCCGGGCGTTAATCCGTCAACAGCCTACGAAGAAGCCTTTGCACAAGTTGATATTGCGGAAGAGATGGGATTAGATGAAGTCTGGATTGCCGAGCACCATTCCCAAGATGGGTTCGGCCCCACTGCCCCCTTAATTACTGCCGCAGCTATTGCTACTAGGACCAAACGGTTGCGTGTTGGTACTGCCATACTAATCTTGCCTTTAGGACACCCCCTGAGATTCGCCGAAGAAATAAGCACTATAGATCAAATCAGCCATGGCAGGTTCGACCTCGGAATTGGACGGAGTACTCTCCCACGAGATATCTTACCGTACAACCTTGCCATCGGAGAAAGTCGTCCAAGACTTCTAGAATATCTCGAAATCATGAAAATGGCTTGGACATCCGAGACCTTCTCTTTCCAAGGACAATTCTACTCATTTGACAACGTCCGCCTTGAACCAAAGCCTTACCAGAAACCACATCCACCCATCCGTATAGCCGCATCGACGCCGGATACGTATGAATTGGTAGGCCGGTTAGGTTACCCTATTTTCCTGGGCATTCGAACACTGCCCATTGAAATGGTGGCAGAACACGCAAAGATATACAAAAATGCCTGGTCAAAGGCTGGTCATAAAGGCGCCCCAGATATGATATTGCGTCTCCCTATTTATGTCGCTGCATCGAAACAAACCGCTCTTTCCACAACTAAAGATAGTATGCTACGAATCTACCACCAATTAGGATCGGAGAATCTAGCATCAGCTAAACACCTGGACGCTGATGCTAAAGAAGAACGTATGAGGCGGGGACACGAACTGTTAAACACAACCTGGGAAC
>VEXF01000104.1 GCA_009391275.1 SAR202 cluster bacterium AD-804-J14_MRT_500m
TGCGTATTCCATTGATATCCCCATTTAAACCCGCCAGATAATCTGGAACAAATCTGGTAGCGCTGTACCGATCTTTGGGATCATGCCCCGCGATAGCTTTCAAAGTGACGGCACAATCAGTTACGGATCGGCTGATAGGCCCTGGCATATCGTTGGACCATGTCGCACTCAACATCCCGTATCTACTAACCAGACCATAAGTTGGCAGCAGCCCTACCAAGCCAGAATTATTAGCAGGGTTGCGAATTGACCCCCCAGTATCTTCACCCAGAGATGTTGCGCATAAAAATGCAGCAGTGGCCGCTCCTGAACCACTACTAGAGGTTCCTGGGTTCCTCTCTAAATCCCATGGATTTCTGGGGGTGCCCCAGTGATGGTAAACGCTGTTGCCTGTGGCAAATTCGCTCATATTCAACTTGCCCAGCAGTATCGCCCCTACATCACTTAACCGCTGAACCACAGTAGCGTTTTCCTTTGGCACAAAATCATCCAGGATCTTTGCACCTCCTGTAGTAAGTACTCCTTTCGTCCAAAATTGATCTTTCACTGCATATGGCACACCTTGAAGAGGCCCTTTAAAATTCCCTGACCTGACATCTTCTTCTACCTTTTCAGCTGTGTTCAATGCCGCGCTTCTACAAACGGTGATATAACTATTAAGCTTGCCATCAATCTCTTCTATCCGATCTAGATATGCCTGTGTCGCTTCGATAGGCGAGATCTCTCGTGTACGAATTAGGTGACCAAGCTCCATAGCCGACAGGAACGGTATATCCAAATTATTCATCGCAAACATCCGAGGCCGGATATATAATCGGCAGCGGCTCAACTTGGTTAAGCCCCGGCACATCCACTGAATCCAGAACCTCCTTTAAAGCGTTAACGCTATGAGTTACTTCTGATAAATGTGGTTCCTCGATTCGAACGCCTACTGCCTTTGCTATCGCCTTTATTTCAACTACGCTTAGATCAGTCATGCGACACACACCCTCCTGAAGTCCGTTGTCCAAGCATTGTGCCTCCTCGTGTTCGTACCAGTCAACGCCGAAAAATCATCGACGTTGAAAAACGCTATCAGGCGTACCTAGCCGCTGTTATAATGAGCGCCTATCCCCCTTTCCAATAACTGGGAAAGAGCAATATCCAAAAAGAGGCCACCATGAAATTCGGACCGTTTGTCTTGCAGGTCAGCCCTAGCCCGGACGTCGATAGCCAATTCATAGACAGTACGCTCCGTGAGGCCGAGCTATTCGATGCTCTACACTATGATGTAATATGGCTGACCGAACACTACTTCGGAGGAGATACGGTTTATGCTGATCCAGTGGTATTCGGAGCAGCGGTCGCAGCCCGTACACGCAACATCAAAATAGGGTTTGCCGTCGTTCAGATGGCTTTCCACCACCCTGTCAAATTGGCCGCTCAGACGGCTTTGTTAGACAACCTAAGTCACGGACGTTTAATCGTAGGTACTGGCAGAGGTTCGGCCTACAATAGCTATGAATACGCAG